>JBBRSV010000135.1:0-11888 GCA_038245055.1 Chitinophagales bacterium
CTAAATCCTTACTTTTGCCGCCCCAAAAGCGCATGTGGTGAAATTGGTAGACACATCAGACTTAGGATCTGATGCCGTAAGGTGTGGGGGTTCGAGTCCCTCCATGCGCACTTTTCTCCAAATAATTTTCCGTGTGGAAAATTATAAACGGCCGTTTCTGTACGCCCGACAAAAATTGATTAATGGCAAGTGTAACAAAAGAAAGCATCGGCAATCTTCACGATAGACTCACCGTGAAAGTTTCCAAAGAAGATTATTATCCTTCATTTGAAAAAGCTATAAAAGATTATAGCAAAAAAGCAAATATTCCTGGCTTCAGAAAAGGAATGGTTCCTGCAGGGATGGTTAAAAAAATGTATGGTGCATCCATATATTACGACGAAGTAATTAAAGCAGTGGAGAAAGAAATCCAGGGTTACCTTGAAAAGGAAAAACCTGAAATTTTTGCGCAGCCATTGCCGATGGAAGTTGATATGAGAAACCTCGACATGTCAAATCCTGCTGAATATGATTTTCCTTTTGAAATAGGATTAAAACCCGAAATTTCTACCGACGCGCTTTCAGCATCAAAGCCTTCATTTTATAAGGTAAAAGTTTTGCCCGAAATGGTTGATGAAGAGATTGAAAAGCTGGTGATGAAGCATGGCGATATGAAAGATGCTGAAACTGTTACCGGCCCGGAAAATGTTTTAAATGTATTATTTGAAGAAGTGGATGCAGAAGGGAACGCTGTACCAGACCCGATTTCAAAAGATAATTCTATCTTGGTAAAATATTTTGCAGAAGATTTTCGCGCACAGCTTTATGGAAAAAAGAAGGATGAGTTTGTAGTCTTGCAGCTGAAAAATGCATTTCCTGAAAAAGAGAGGGAATGGATTATTTCCGATCTTGGACTTGATAAAGATGATCCTTCTGTTGGAGAGAAATATTTTAAAATGACCATAACCAAAATCGGTTTGGTTGAAAAAAAAGAATTGAACGAAGCTTTTTTTAACCTGATTTTTCCGGGTAAAGAAATTAAAACAGCAACAGATTTTCGCGAAGCTATGAGGGAGCAATTGCAGCAGCAATGGGACGATGCAAGCAGAAGTCAAATGCATGACCAGCTTTACCACATGTTGCTGGAAACACCAATGCAATTTCCAGACGAATTTTTAAAAAGATGGATTGCAATCGGCGGCGAGAAGAAAAAAACTGCGGAAGAAGTAGCGCATGAATTTCCAACATTTCTCAACCAGTTGAAATGGACTTTAATCAGCGATAAAATAATTAACGATAATAAACTTGATGTTTCTGATGAAGAATTGAGAAATTACATGAAGAAAGAGATCATGCAATATTTCGGGCAAATGAACATGGGTGATGATAACCAATGGATAGAAAGTTATGTTGATAGGATGATGGAAGATAAAAAGCAGGTAGATAGCAGTTATAGAAAGATCATTACTGAAAAGCTTTTCAACTTTATTGAAACCAAGGTTACGCCACAGGAAAAGCAGTCTTCACCTGAAGAATTGCTTGCCATGCAGCACCATCACGAACATTAGAACCTCAATAATGAGCTTGAAAAATAAGCTCTTCGCAGAAACCGGCTTCCGTCTCGTGTATTTGAAAGTATGTCCTTTTGTCTCATTTTTTTTGTTAGCATAATATTTGGGAACTTCATGCCTGTAAATTGCTTTTACACTAAACTTAATTTATGAATACTGGAAAAGAATTTGAAAAATATGCTGTGAAGCACAGAGGAATAAGCAGTAATACACTGCATGGTTATGTAAATCATAATGTAACCAATCTTACCCCAAACATTATTGAAGAACGCCCGATGAACGTGGCAGTAATGGATGTTTATAGCCGCCTTATGATGGACAGGATTATTTTCCTGGGTTACCCGGTAAATGATGAAGTTGCAAATATTATTACGGCTCAATTACTTTTTTTAGAAAGTACTGACAGAACCCGTGATATTCAGCTTTATATTAATTCTCCCGGCGGCGGCGTTTATGCAGGTTTGGGGTTGTATGATACTATGCAGTTTGTGAGTCCTGATATTGCTACCATTTGCACAGGAATGGCAGCAAGTATGGCAGCCGTATTAATGGCTGCAGGGGCGCCTGGAAAGCGTAGTGCGTTGAAGCATTCAAGAATAATGATGCATCAGCCAAGCGCAGGCGCTGCCGGCCAGGCCTCGGATGTTGAAATAACTGTAAACGAGGTAAGAAAAGTGAAGCATGAGCTTTATGAAATTTTGAGCAATCATACAGGACAAACAATTGAAAAAGTTACCAAGGATAGTAACCGGGATTATTGGATGACAGCAGACGAAGCCAAAAATTATGGATTACTCGACGAGGTGTTGTTGACTAATTCCAAAAAAACAAAAAAATAAAATACGATCAAATACAAAACATCAAATATGAATCTTTATAAAAAATATTCTACACGTTTTGAAGAAGAAGAAGAGCCTGAAAAAGCAGCGCCGGAGAACCCGATGGAAAAAATGATGGGGGGAATGGTTTTCGATAAGAAATTTATTGAACAAAGAAAGATTTTTCTTTGGGGCGCGGTTGATGACAAAACAGCCAGAGACATAACCAACAGGTTGTTATATCTTGATGCGGTAGACCAGGGAAAAGAAATTACTTTCTATATAAATAGCCCGGGCGGAATTATCACCAGCGGCATGGTAATTTATGATACTATGAAAATGATAAAATCCCCGGTAAGTACGGTTTGCATGGGCATGGCAGCAAGTATGGGAAGCATTTTATTAAGTGGTGGCGAAAAAGGCAGGCGTTTTATTTTTCCTCATGGCGAAGTAATGATTCACCAGCCGAGCGGCGGAGGTCAGGGTACCAGCGCAGATCTCGAAATTATAGCCGTACAAATTCTTAAAGCAAAGCAACTTGGCGCTAAATTGTTGGCTGAAAATTGCGGGCAGACGTACGATAAAGTAATGGAAGATTTTGACAGGGATTATTGGATGGACGCCAACGAGAGTAAAAAATATGGTATCATTGATTCAATTTTAAACAAATTGTAAAAATATCTTTACGGTTAATTTACCTTTGACATAAGTAAGTTTCCTTTATTTTCTTTGTATACTACCCCAGAAAATTGTATATTTTAGAAATGCATTTGCGGAATTTGAATAAACAAGTAACCTAATGGCTAAACAACAAACCTTACATTGTTCTTTTTGCGGCAGAAATCGTGATGAAGTTAAAATTCTTATCGCCGGTCAGGAAGGTCATATTTGCGAAAATTGTGTGGAGCATGCGCAGGAAATAATAACGCAGGAAATTTTTCCGATGCCAGATAAAAATAACCAGGCGTCGGCATATAAGCTTTCTGTAAAAAAACCTATTGAACTTAAGAAATTTTTAGATGAATATGTAATTGGGCAGGACGATGCAAAAAAAGTCCTGGCTGTTGCTGTTTATAATCACTACAAACGCCTGAATCAAAAAGTAGAAAGTGGGGAAGTGGAGATAGAAAAAAGCAATATTATTATGGTTGGCGAGACTGGTACAGGTAAGACGCTGCTAGCCAAAACCATTGCCCGTGTACTTAATGTTCCTTTCGCAATTGTAGATGCAACTGTTTTTACAGAAGCAGGTTATGTTGGCGAAGATGTTGAAAGCATTTTAAGCCGGCTTTTGCAGGTTTGTAACTTTGATGTAAACGCAGCTCAGAAAGGAATTGTTTATATTGATGAAATTGATAAGATTGCCCGCAAAAGTGACAACCCAAGTATCACGCGAGATGTAAGCGGCGAAGGCGTTCAGCAAGGTTTGTTGAAATTATTGGAAGGTACTGAAGTGCTTGTTCCACCTCAAGGTGGCCGTAAACATCCTGAACAAAAACTTATAAAACTAAATACCAGCAACATTTTATTTATATGCGGCGGTGCCTTCGACGGAGTAGATAGGTTAATCGCGCGGAGAATAAACACTAACGCGATTGGTTTTAACGTGAATAAAGATCTCCAGGATTTTCAAAGAAAAAACCTTTTGCAATTTGTAAATGCGCAGGATTTAAAAGCATTCGGCCTGATACCGGAATTACTTGGGCGACTTCCTGTTGTAACCTTTTTAAACCCACTTGATAAGATTACCTTAAGAAATATTTTAACTGAGCCAAGAAATTCACTAATCAAGCAATATAAAAAGTTGTTTGAATTAGAAGGTATTGATCTTGTAATTGAAAGTGAAGTATATGATTTTATGGTGGATAAAGCCATGGAGTATAAGCTTGGTGCCCGCGGCCTCAGAAGCATTTGTGAGAGTATTTTAACCGATGCGATGTATGAGCTACCATCCCAAAAAGTAAAAACATTTACGCTTACAATGGACTATGCAGAGCGGAAATTCAAAATCAGCAAACTCAGCATGTTGAAGGTTGCTTGATAAATTTTTCAGTTTCCAAACTAACTGCTAACAGCTGCAATGTTTTGCACTACTTTTAAACAAAGAGGAAATAAAAAACTTCATTTATTTTTTTCATTTTATTTTTACCCGAATTCCTTATTTATTTTAAATTGCCATGCAGTTTATTTAAAAAAATATTTTTCTAATGGTTGATGTAATTCTTGGCTTACAATGGGGCGATGAGGGGAAAGGAAAAATTGTTGATTATTTTGCTTCGGGCTACGATATAATTGCACGATTTCAGGGCGGTCCAAATGCAGGCCATACACTGTATGTTGACGGTAAAAAAATAGTTCTTCATCAGATTCCGTCCGGTATTTTTCATGACAATAAAATAAATTTAATAGGGAACGGTGTTGTGTTGGATACGGCATCCCTTAAAAAGGAATGTGAAGAAGTTGCGGCAATGGGGATTGATTACAAAAAGAGCCTTTTTATAAGTGCGCGCACCCATTTAATTTTACCATCACACCGGGCGCTCGATAAGGCAAGTGAATTATCAAAAGGCAATGATAAGATTGGCTCCACACTTAAAGGAATCAGCCCAGCATACATGGATAAGACTGGCAGAAATGGTTTACGTGTTGGAGATTTTCTTGATAAAAATTTTATTTCCCAATACATAAAACTTCGCCTCAAACATCAAAAGCTTTTAGATAATTTTTCTTTCAATGAAGATATTTCTCAATGGGAGGAAGAATTTTTTGAAGGACTTGAATTATTAAGAACATTGAACATCGTAAACGGAGAATATTTTGTAAATGACGCTTTACAAAATGGTAAAAAAATTCTTGCAGAAGGTGCTCAAGGTAGCATGCTCGATGTTGATTTCGGAACTTTTCCATACGTAACATCCTCAAATACAATCACTGCAGGTGTTGGTAGCGGTCTTGGGATTGCACCGCAAAAAATAAAAGAAGTTTTTGGCATCACCAAGGCATATTGCACCCGGGTAGGAGGCGGTCCTTTTCCAACTGAACTTGACGATGAAAACGGAGAACTGATTAGGAAAAGAGGCAATGAATTTGGCAGCACTACCGGCAGGCCACGGCGATGCGGTTGGATAGATCTTGTTGCTTTACGATTTGCCTGCATGATAAATGGCGTTACACAATTGGTAATGACAAAGGCTGATGTGCTGGATTCTCTTGAAACACTCGAGGTTTGTACAAATTATAAAATAGACGGTAATGAGACAAATGAAGTGCCTTTTCAAATTCAACGCTCTAATTTAGAACCTGTATACAAAAAATTTAAAGGCTGGAAAACTGATATTACGTCAATAAAAAAGTTTAATAACTTGCCTGCAGAAATGAGTTCGTATATCAACTATATCAATAAAAATTTAGGTATTCCTGTGAACTTTATTTCAAATGGACCAGACAGTGATCAAATCATTGTGGCATCATGATTGATGAATTAAAAAAAGTAAATCAAAAAATAATTTCAAAAAATAGTTTAATATTTTTGGCAAAGTAAAAATCTAATTTAAATTTTACACTATTAATCCTTTAAGAACAATGAAAGCAAAATCTGATAAGGAAAGCAACTTTCCTTTAAAAAAACCAGCTTCAGCCCAAACCAACACTGCCTCTAAAAAAAAGAGTGAGGATATTGATGATGACGATGATGACCTTGACGAAGACGAAAAGCCTTTGAAGAAAACAAAATCAACCTCTTCTAAAAAAGCAAAAGGAGACGACGACGATGATGATGACGATGACCCAGAAGTGGAAGATGATTGGGAAAAATCAGGTGATGACGAAGATTATGATCCCGATTTTGAGGAGTTTGATATTCCAAAATCAAAAGTAAAAAAGCCTGCAGGAAAAAAAGGTAAAGCAGACGATGATTTTGAGATTGATGATGATTTCAAAGATCTTGATCTTTTTAATGACGGCAATGAAGGAGATCATGATGATGATGAGGATGATTTTTGATATCCATAAATCTTTAAGTGACATGTAGGTTGACCAATTATTTTGAAAAGAAAATTCACATCGTACACAATAACTGATTTTTTATTATTCAAAATTCAAATGCTAAATTTCTGTAAGAAGTTTAGCATTTTTTGTTTTCTTGATAACCATGGCTATGATTTCGATAAATCACTTGAATGGGTAGCTGGTGCAGGCTCCCTCGACCAGTTTTTAGCTGGTGACGGGGTAAACTTTGGAGATGTTGATTTATTCATACAATCAAATCCTGATTGGATTTTTTGCCATGTGTCTTATGATTTTAAAAATCAATTAGAAGAACTGCACTCGTCAAACCCTGACGGAATCGGTTTTCCCGAATTTCTTTTTTTCATTCCTGAAATTATTTTTATTTTCAAATTGAATGAATTAAGCATTGGTGTTTACCCGGGTGGCAATCCAAAGCAAATTTTTGATGAAATAATTTCTTTTGTACCTGAAAAATTGATTCAAATAAAACCTGTTATTTTTAAATCGCGGTTTACAAAAGAAGAATATATTGAAACGGTAAAAAAACTGCAGGCCCACATATTACAAGGTGATTGTTATGAAATAAATTTTTGCCAGGAATTCTATGCCGACAATAATACCATAGATGCGCTTCGTGTCTATCCTAACTTAAGTAAATTATCTCCAAATCCCTTTGCCGCATTTTATAAATATGAAGACAAGTACCTCATGTGTGCAAGCCCGGAACGGTATTTAAAGAAGATAGCTCGAACAATAATTTCCCAGCCCATAAAAGGAACCGCAAGGAGAATTACCGATAATTTGAAGGAAGATGAACAAGAAAAAATTTCGCTTTCGAGTAGTGAAAAAGAACGATCGGAAAATATAATGATAGTAGATATGGTTCGGAATGATCTTTCTAAAATCTGTTCGGAAGGTTCTGTATTTGTCAAGGAATTATTGGCTATTTATTCGTTCCCGCAAGTGCATCAAATGATTTCAACAGTATCAGGAAACCTCCGGGAAAATATAACATTTTCAGAAATTTTTAAGTCAACCTTTCCCATGGGCTCCATGACAGGCGCACCAAAAAAAAGGGTGATGGAATTAATTGAGAAATATGAAAAAACAAAAAGAGATTTATTTTCCGGAACAGTCGGATATATAAATCCTGAAGGTGATTTTGATTTTAATGTAATCATTAGATCGATTCTTTATAACAGTACAAACAAGTATGTTTCCATACAAGCAGGATCTGCAATTACATTTAAAAGCGACGCCGAAAATGAATATGAAGAATGTTTATTGAAAATAGATGCGATGAAAAAAAGCTTCGAATAGCCGTTTACGGTAGTTTACTTTTTACCTTTTTATTTGCCGGTTTAGGTGCCAGGCTTACGTCTTCAAGCAGATGATTTACCGACTCATTTAATATGGGATATTTGTTAGCTATAAAAAAATTCATTTTATCATTGGGTAGACGAAGTTTATAAGTACCACCGGAAGCGAGCATATCATCAAACCCGGGATTGTAGCGGTTAAAATCTTGCATGTCCATATTTATATTTCGTGCTATTATTTTCGCGTTATAGCGACCTGATACAGCTAGTTCCGCGGAATTTGCAGTTTCAATTTCAGTTAGGTCTGGTTTTGATATTCCACTGGAATCATTTAAGTGCGTATAATCGAAACCACCGCCGGGAGTCTTCGTTTCCATGACATAATGAGTCGCTATAAATTTCTTTACATGGTTTCTTGACTCTTCTGGTAAATAATATTGAAGCTTCCAGAAATTGCGGCTACCACTCTTCCTGATAGCGGTATACACACGTCCGGGACCTCCATTGTACGCAGCGATCACTAATAGCCAATCCTTAAAATCTTTGTATAGACTTAATAAATATTTTGCGGCAGCATTAGTGCTTTTGTCATAATCTATTCTGTCATCAACATTTTCGTTTACACGAAGCCCATAGCCTTTAGCCGTGTAACTCATAAATTGCCATGGCCCGCGGGCTCCCGCAATGCTAAGCGCGTTGGATTTTAAATCACTTTCAATAACGGCCAGGTACTTCAATTCTTTTGGCAAACCATAGCGAACCAGGATTCCATCTATTAGATTAAAATATGGCAATGCCGTGGCTTTCATCTTTTCTAAAGATTTGCCATGTGCCTGCAAATAGTCTTGCATATAAGTCTCCGCATGAGGATTTACCTGCGAAGAATAAGGGATAGCTGGATTATAAGAATAATTGCTGAAAAGGTTTTTAAAGCCATATTTCGTTACTTCAGCGACATATTTTACTTTCTCTTCTTTTGGTGGGTTCGGGGATGCAATTACTTCATTTATTGCCTTGTCTTCCTCCTTTTCTTTTTGTAAAATTGTTGTATCTCCTTTCTCAAGTTGAAAAAAATTATTGGTGCCAAATGATGATTTTGCATCAATCAACAGAAAACAAAATATTAATGTTATAAAAAAAATTCTGGAGGTCATTGGTTAATATCTTTTATATTCTTTTAGCAGCATGTCGCTTATCTCCAACAAAGATAACTCATTGTCCTTTTTTGTGATGACCTGAACTCCGAAAGGCATGCCGTTGCTATGTTTGAACAAGGGTAAAGAAATTGCAGGAGTACCAGTAAGATTCGCATACACTGTGTAAATATCTGCGAGATACATTGCCACCGGATCTTTTTGCATTACTCCTGCCTCAAAAGCTGTTGAAGGAGCCGTTGGAAGAATCAAAGCATCATATTCTTTGAAAATTTCCGTGGTTTGATCTACCAATAATCTTCTTATTTGTTGAGCTTTTGTGAAATAGGCATCATAGTATCCTTCGCTTAACACAAAAGTGCCTAGCATAATTCTTCTCTTGACTTCTTTACCAAAACCTTCGCTGCGGGTATTTTTATAGAATGTTGTAAGATCTTCATTATCATCTTTGTGCCGGCAACCAAAGCGAACTCCATCATAACGGGAAAGGTTACTCGACGCTTCAGCAGTTGTAAGTACATAATATGCGGGAACAATATAGTCAATCATTCCAAAATCAATTTCTCCTGTTTGATGCCCGTCTCCTTTTAAACTACCCGCTAAATCATAAATACTCTTTTTTATCTCAAGGTCCAAACTTTTATGCTCGAGCGCATTTTTTAGAAGGGCAATTTTATACTTTTTTGGGTGGAAAGAAATTGGAAAATTTTGTTGTTGCTGATGGCTAACGGTACTATCATAAAAATCAGGCCCATTAATTACTCCTAATACTTTTGCAGCATCTTGTATGTTATTTGAAAATATCCCAATTTGGTCGAAGGAAGAAGCATAGGCGATCAATCCATTTCTTGATATGCAGCCATAAGAAGGTTTGAGGCCTGTAATGCCACAGAAATCGGCAGGTTGCCTTACTGAGCCTCCCGTGTCGCTACCTAGGCTTACCATACATAAGCCGGCCTGGATGGCCACCGCAGAGCCACCTGAAGAACCTCCTGGAACTTTAGAAGTATCGAGAGCGTTAAGAACCCGGCCATAAACTGAATTTTCATTGGTGCTGCCCATTGCAAATTCATCGCAATTACATCTTCCGATGATTATAGCGTCTCCTTCTAATAGATTTTTTACTGCCGTAGAATCATAAACGGATACAAATTTTTTTAATATAGCTGAGGAGGCGCTTACCTTATGATCCTTGTGGCAAATGACATCCTTAATTGCTATTATTACACCATGAAGTTTTCCAGATGGGTGTCCGCTTCTTCTTTTCTCATCCAGGTAATTTGCACGCTCAATACTTTCTAAGGAATATACCTCGACAAATGCATTTAATTTTTCTTCTTCTTCAATTCTTTTTAGATAATACTCTGTAGCTTCCAGGCAGGAAGTATTACCGGCATAAAGTTGATTTTGATAATCAGCTATTGTGAGGAATTTAAACAAGCAAATATTTTTAATAAAAAACGGCTAAGATGTCGTTTATCTAAATATAGAAAACACACACCTGAGCCGTGAATTGAATCAGTAAATTATTTTGACAAAGAGTTATGATTCTCTCACAACTTCCTGCCTTGGAATATCCTGGCGTGGAACTTCCTGCCTTGGAGGAACCGGAGAATTGTCCTTTTCCTTCATGCCTGCATCTATTTCATTTTTTACATGCTCCTTGGCATCATTAAATTCTCTTACTCCTTTTCCAATTCCTCTCATTAGATCAGGTATTTTCTTACCTCCAAAAAATAAAAGAACCACAAGAAGAATTAAAATCCATTCCGAGCCGCCTGGCATCGAAAGTAGTAACACTGGTTTTAATAAGTTAATTGTCATTGCTATATAATTAGAGGTTCAAAGATAAGGTAATAATTATAATGCGAAATAAGAGTTGGCCATTTCAATTTTGTTAAACAATTGAGACCTTTACCTTAGATACCGTCCGCATTTAGCCTTTCCGTTGGCTGCTTCATAAGGTGTAATTCCCCGGGCACAAGATGCAAAGGTAACTATGAGTACGATGGCAGCGATACAAACTTTTTTCATTTAAATAAATTATGGTCAGGTACAGTTTATATCATTCAGAGGTTTTTGCGAATTGCAAGTATATAAAATAAAAAACCGGAAAACAAGTAGTTCCCGGTTTTTTACTAAAATTACGTTGATTATTTAATTCGTTTTTCCTGAATACGGGCACTTTTACCACTTCTTTCACGAAGGTAATAAAGTTTTGCGCGTCTTACCTTTCCCACTTTATGAAGCTTAATGCTTTCAATATTTGGTGAAAACAGCGGAAAAAGCCGCTCAACTCCAATTCCATCACTTATTTTTCTAACCGTGAAAGTCGCTGTACCACCCTCTCCCTGGCGCTTAATTACATCGCCTTTAAAACTTTGGATACGCTCTTTGTTACCTTCCTGTATCTTATAGTTAACAGTAATATTATCCCCGGCTTTAAATTTCGGAAGTTCTTTTTTCGATGTCAACTGTTCGTGAACAAATGCAACTGCATTCATGGCTTTTTATTTTAGGAGTGCAAAGGTAAGTGAAAAATTCAGATTAATTTATTCAATTTCCCTGCTAATTTCAAAAACTTCTATTAAACTTGAAAAGTGAAATAGGTAAATCTGAATATTATCCTATCGGGCAACGTTTACGGCTCGCTTCTCCCTGATTACAGTTACTTTAATCTGACCAGGATAAGTCATCTCAGTTTGAATTTTTTGGGCTATTTCGAAACTAAGTTTATCACTTTCGCCATCGCTTACTTTTTCAGCTTCAACAATTACCCTAAGTTCTCTTCCGGCTTGTATTGCATATGCTTTTTCAACGCCCTGGTATGCCAGCGCCAGATTTTCAAGGTCTTTAATACGTTGCAAATATTGCTGCATTATTTCGCGCCTTGCTCCCGGCCTTGCTCCGCTCATTGAATCGCACGCTTGTACCACAGGTGAGATTACATATTGCATTTCTACTTCGTCATGGTGAGCTCCAATAGCATTGCAAACTGCCGGATTTTCGCCATACTTTTCGGCCAGCTTCATGCCTAAA
>JBBRSV010000136.1:0-11826 GCA_038245055.1 Chitinophagales bacterium
AGGAAATATTGGCTCCGCCACACTACGGCGTTTAGACTATACCGTTATAGGTGATAATGTGAACGTTGCGCAGCGTTTACAATCGGCGTCAAAAGAAAGCCAGATCATAATAAATGAAAACGCTTATCAAAAAATAAAAGGCTCTTTTCATTGCGTTAAAGTTGGGGAGGTTAATTTGAAAAATAAGGCAACGCCAATGAGTATTTATGAAGTGAAAGATTAAAACGTAAGCGCCGCGATGGAAATTTTAAATATACTTATCGCACCAAACGTGCTGCTAAGAACAAAGGAATGATTGAAATTACTTTGTAGAAAGCCCGTTGTAACTTTGCATGAAAAAAATTGGGACACAACGAAAATAAATTCAATACTTAAAAGATTTTATTTTTGCGATTTCTAATAAAGCAACCCTTACATGGAACAAAGGCTGAAAGAATTATCTGATCAATTAGAAGGCGACTTGTTTACAGATGACACCACCAAAATTTTGTATGCAACTGATGCTTCTGCTTACCGCGAAATTCCTTTAGCAGTCGCCATACCAAAGTCTACCAACGACCTTAAAAAATTGATTGCCTTTGCTGCATCAAATCATACTTCGCTTATACCAAGAACTGCGGGTACTTCTCTTGCAGGCCAGGTTGTTGGTAATGGAATAATAACGGACGTATCGAAAAACTTTACAAAAATTATTGAGTTGAACGTGGCCGAACATTGGGTACGTGTACAGCCGGGCGTTATACGTGATGAATTGAATATGTTTTTAAAGCCACACGGTTTGTTTTTTGGCCCTGAAACTTCAACTGCAAACAGGGCCATGATGGGTGGCATGGTTGGAAACAATTCTTGCGGCTCTAATTCAATTGTTTACCGAAGCACCAGGGAACATTTGCTAGAAGTAAAAGCATTGCTAAGCGATGGCAGTGAAGCAACTTTTAAATCAGTAACCCTCGAAGAATTTCATGAGAAATGCGAGGGCGGTAATCTTGAAGCAAATATTTATAGAACAACGAGAACCCTGCTAAGTAATTATGATAACCAGGTGGAGATAAGAAAAGAGTTTCCAAAAAAATCTGTCGAGAGAAGAAATACCGGCTATGCAATTGATGTGTTATTAAATTCTTCCCCTTTCACGGCGGGCGAAGAAGATTTTAATTTTTGCAAACTGATAGCAGGCTCGGAAGGTACGTTGGCCTTTATCACAGAAATTAAATTAAATGTTGTTCCATTGCCGCCGAAAGAAACGGGCTTGCTTTGTGTTCATTTTAATTCAATTGAAGAATCATTACGGGCAAATCTCATCGCGCTGAAATATGGCCCGAGCGCGAGCGAATTAATTGATCATTATATTTTAGAATGTACCAAAGAAAATATCGAGCAAAGTAAAAACAGGTTTTTTGTGAAAGGTGATCCCGGTGCAATTTTGGTAATTGAATTTACCGCAACTAACAGGCAGGAAATCATCAATAAATCAGCAGCGTGTGAGGCAGAAATGCGTGCATTAGGATTAGGCTTTCACTTCCCATTGCTATTTGGTGATGATACAAAAAAGATTTGGACACTTCGCAAAGCCGGGCTTGGCTTGCTGGGTAATTTACCCGGCGATGAAAAAGCAGTTCCTGTAATTGAAGATACTGCCGTGGATGTAAATGACCTTCCCTCCTATATTTCAGACTTTAATAAAATATTACTTAAATATGATTTGCATGCGGTGCACTATGCTCATGCTGGTTCAGGAGAGATACACCTTCGCCCAATTATTAATTTGAAAACAGTAGAAGGCAATCATCTTTTTAGAATTATTGCGGAAGAAATAGCAACGTTAGTAAAAAAGTATAGAGGCTCATTAAGTGGCGAACATGGCGACGGAAGATTGCGTGGCGAATTCGTGAAGCAAATGGTGGGCGAAAAAAACTATGAATTGCTAAAAACTATTAAGCACACCTGGGACCCACAAAATATTTTCAATCCTAATAAGATTGTAGATACGCCACCTATGAACACAATGCTGAGGTACACACCGGGGCAAAAAACACCCGAGTTCAAAACTGTATTTCGGTACCACAACCAGGACGTGTTGCAACACGCAGAACAATGCAATGGATCTGGTGATTGCCGCAAAACACAAATGTCAGGAGGTACTATGTGCCCTTCTTTTATGGCAACCAAAAATGAAAAAGATACCACGAGGGCAAGGGCAAATATTCTTCGGGAATTTCTCACCAATTCGCAAAAAATGAACCGCTTCGATCATAAAGAAATTTATGACGTGATGGACCTGTGTTTAAGCTGTAAAGGATGCAAATGGGAATGTCCGTCAAATGTTGACGTTGCCAAATTGAAAGCAGAATTTCTTCAACAATATTACGATGCCAATGGCGTGCCATTCCGCGCAAAGCTTATTGCCAATTTTAATAAAAGCGCCAAACTTGGGTCAATGGCGCCGGGCATATATAATTACATGATGTCTAATTCCGTCATCAGTAATAATATAAAAAGAATTTCAGGTTTTGCATTAAAGCGATCTATGCCAAAACTTCATAAAATAAGCCTGGAAAAATGGTACACAAAAAGAACGCGATCAACAAAAATTAGCAATCAAAACATTGGCAAAAAGGTATATTTATTCTGCGATGAGTTTACCAATTTTAATGATACAGAAACGGGCATTAAAGCCATTTTATTATTAGAAAAATTAGGTTACGAAGTAATTATTCCGGCACATGAAGAAAGTGGAAGAACCTGGCTATCCAAAGGCTTACTGCGGGATGCAAAAAAAATAGTGAATAAAAATATTGTTTCATTAAGTAAAATAGTCAGCGATGAAACGCCGTTAATTGGTATAGAACCCAGTGCCATCCTTACTTTTAGAGATGAATATATTGATTTGGCTGACGAAGAAAATTTATTTGCAGCAAAACAATTATCAAAAAATGTCTTTTTCATTGACGAGTTTATCGCAAAGGAAATTGACAATGGGTCTATCGATTCAACATTATTTACAAAAGAAAAAAGATCAATAAAGTTACACGGTCATTGTCAGCAGAAAGCATTGTCTTCACTTTCAGCCTCAATAAAATTATTATCTCTTCCTCAAAATTATACTGTTGAAACTATTCCTTCAGGATGTTGCGGCATGGCAGGATCTTTTGGATATGAAAAAGAACATTACGACTTATCTATGAAGATTGGCGAGCTTGTTTTATTTCCTGTAGTGCGTAGCCAGTCGAATGACGTAATTATTGCTGCTCCCGGCACGAGTTGCCGTCACCAAATAAAAGATGGAACGGGAAGGAAAGCTTTACACCCAATAGAAATTTTGTATGATGCGCTTAATTAAGCTTTTATTTGAAAGGGAATAAAAAATCAAAAAAAATGATCACGCCCGTGTTTTTTTGTTTCAACCAAAATAATATGTTTTGGCAAAGACCACCGTCAGAAAATATTGAGCAAAAACGTGATATCCCGCGTATAATTGATTAGATTTAAAAGCAATAATTTTACCGTTCTTAAATAATTGTTCTATGCTAAATTCCATTCATCTCGCCAAAGTATTTCCCACTTTGGAACCGGCACTTATTACTGAGCTTGAAGAAAAATCAACAGTAAATAATTTTATTGCCGGTGAAACATTGATCAAAAAAAACCAATATTTCAAGTCTGCTTTAATTGTTCTCGAAGGTCTTGTAAAAATTTATCGGGAAGATGATGAAGGCAATGAATTTTTTATTTATTATTTACAGCCGGGCCAGGCTTGCGCCTTAAGTTTGATATGCGATTCCCGCCAGGAGACAAGCGAAATACTGGCCATTGCAGTTAAGGAAACAGAAGTTCTAACAATCCCGTTTGATATTATAGATGATTGGATGAGCAAATACAAAACCTGGAATAATTTTGTACTCTCCAGCTATAGAAACAGGTTTGAAGAATTACTCATTACTCTTGATCATGTCGCATTTCGAAATATGGATGAGCGCCTGGAATTTTATCTTAAGCGACAGGCAGAAAAATTAGGCAATATACTTCAACTTACACACCAGCAAATAGCGGACGATCTCAATTCTTCACGCGAAGTAATTTCCAGGCTTTTGAAAAACATGGAAAAAAATAAACTACTGGTAATGAACAGAAATAGCATTGAATGGACGAATTAGGCAATGTGATAGTTATCACCCTTTAACCAGTTGCTTAGTGCCAATTTTACCGAAATTTAATTGATGGAAATAATAGGTTACATAGCGTCTGTTTTAATTGGCATTTCTCTCGGCCTAATTGGAGGCGGCGGTTCAATACTAACAGTTCCAGTGTTGGTTTATCTCTTCCAAATTGACCCGGTAATAGCGACCGGCTATTCCCTGTTTGTTGTTGGCAGCACAAGTTTAGCAGGTGCCATTACAAAATATAGCCAGGGGCTTATTAATTTTAAAACAGCATTTATTTTCGCAATACCCGCTGTTGCAGCCGTATTAATTACCCGAAGATTTTTGCTACCGGCTATTCCTAAAACAATTTTCACGATTGATAATTTTACGGCAACAAAATCATTGCTTTTAATGATCATATTTGCTGTGCTGATGGTGTTTGCATCTGTTTCAATGATTCGCAATAATGGAAAAGTAGTTAGCAAAGAATCTTCAAAAAAGCAATATAATTATTTGATGCTTTTTTTACAAGGCATCTTTGTAGGTTTCATAACGGGGCTCGTAGGTGCAGGAGGTGGGTTTCTTATCATACCCGCGCTCGTAATATTTAGCAAGCTACCCATGAAGCAGGCTGTGGCGACATCGCTCTTTATAATCGCTATCAATAATCTTATAGGTTTCTTTAGTTCGCCGGCACTGCATGAAATTGACTGGAAATTATTGTTTATTGTAACTGGCCTCGCGGTCGGCGGAATCTTTGTTGGCAATTGGCTGAGCCATAAAATTTCGGGTGAAAAATTGAAAAAGACTTTTGGCTGGTTTGTATTATTTATGGGAATTTATATTATTATAAGAGAAATATTTTTTCCCTGAAGATAAAGGAGCGAATATCTCTATGTGACAAAAGTCATTGTACAAAAGTAAAATAGGCGGACCTTTGCGCTTGCACTTCATTAGGAGAAATTATATTGTTTATTAAATTAATTGTGATGAATATAGAACAAATTTATACCGGCTGCCTTGCACAGGGAGCCTATTATATTGAAAGTAATGGAGAAGCAGTTGTTATAGATCCATTGCGCGAAGTTGATTCCTACATCAACAAGGCAGCAAACGATCATGCGAAAATCAAATATGTTTTTGAAACGCATTTTCATGCGGATTTTGTTTCCGGCCACGTCGAACTTAGTAAAAAAACCGGGGCAACAATAGTATACGGCCCAACAGCTAACCCTAAATTTGACGCGCATATTGCCACTGATGGTGAAGAGTTTAAAGTTGGAAAGCTTACATTTAAAGTGCTGCACACACCAGGACATACTATTGAAAGCAGTTGTTATTTGCTTAGAGATGAAAGCGGGAAAGATGTTGCCCTCTTCTCTGGAGATACTTTATTTATAGGTGATGTAGGCCGCCCGGATCTGGCGCAAAAAGCTGCGCATATGACGCAGGAAGAATTAGCAGGAACTTTATTCGATTCTTTACGGAGTAAAATAATGCCTCTTAGTGATGATATAATTGTATATCCTGCGCATGGTGCGGGCAGTGCCTGTGGAAAAAACATGAGCAAGGAAACGAGTGATACATTGGGGCATCAAAAAGCGGTGAATTACGCATTGCGAGCTGATATGACTAAAGATGAATTTGTGAAAGAGGTGACTACTGGCCTTATGCCGCCACCGGCATATTTTCCACTAAATGTAATGTTGAATAAGCAAGGATATGAAAGCATCGATGAAGTAATGAAGAGAGGCAATATCGCATTAAGCCCTGATGCATTTGAAGCAGCAGCCAACGAAACGGGCGCGCTGATTTTAGATACCAGGGATGCGCAAAAATTTGCAAATGGTTTTATTCCTAATTCAATAAACATTGGTATAGATGGAAATTTTGCACCATGGGTGGGTGAAATGATTCCGGACATTAAACAAAAGATATTAATAGTGGAGGAACCCGGACGCGAAGAAGAGGTTATTACGAGGCTTGCCCGCGTTGGTTATGATTATACTATTGGTTTTTTACAAGGAGGCATGGAAGCATGGAGAAAAGCCGGGAAAGAGGTTGATAAAATTGATTCAATAACTGCTGATCAATTAGCAACGATAATGACGGCTGATAAAAATATAAACTTACTTGACGTTCGCAAGCAAAGTGAATATGATAGCGAGCATGTAGAAAACGCAGAAAATGCGTCGCTTGATTACATAAACGATAGTATGCTTAAAGTAGATAAAAATAAAAAATACTTTGTGCACTGCGCAAGCGGTTACCGTTCTATGATTTTTGTTTCGACATTAAAAGCACGAGGCTATGATAATCTGGTTGACGTAAAAGGGGGTTTCAAAGCGATAAAAGATAGCAACAAAATCAATACTACGGATTTCGTGTGTCCGACAACGTTATTATAATTTAAGATAAAATTTCCAGGTTAATCTCATAGAACTTTAAAAGACTTTAGCGCAATAGAAAGTAAGAATAAGAAAATGCACTTAGCATTTAAAAATTGCTATAATTATTCCTTCTGATGTAGTTACCACGAATGCCCGTTAATTAGGGTTTGCTGATTAACTCTTAAGCCTTTGGTATATTTGGGTTACAGCCCAAAAAAGCAAACGCAAATGCAAGGTAATTCAAAAAGACCCACCAGAAAGCGTGCATCAACTCCGGATTATGTAAGCCCAAATCAACTGATTTTATTAGGTTTTGAGACACCCTTCGAGCAAAAATTAACGAGGGAAAACCGTTGGGTAAAGTTGGCTCATAGCATTCCCTGGGATAGATTGGTTAAATATTATGATGATTTGTTTCCTTCAAAAGAAGGCCGTCCGGCAATCAGCGGCAGGGTGATACTTGGAGCAGTGATCATCAAACACCTGGGTGATTTAACAGACAGGGAAACAATAGCCCAGATTCAGGAAAATATGTTCATGCAGTATTTTTTGGGCTACAGCAGTTTTACCAATGAGGAGCCATTTTCGGATACACTTTTTGTAGAAATCAGAAAGCGGTTAAGCATCGATCTGTTAGGTAAAATAAATGAGGCAATTGCTTTGTATTGCATAGATATGCAGGAAGCAAGAGTACATGATTCACAGGAATCAGTAAACAAAAAACAAAACGTACCTCCAATCCAAAATGATGATTTGGATGACAATAACGGTATTTTGGAGACGGATATAAAAGCTGCACCTGCCCAGGAAAACATGGAACAAAAAGAGGAGCCATCCGCTGCAAAAAAGAACAAAGAGAAATTACTGATGGATGCTACCGTAGCTCCCCAGAATATTACTTTCCCCACAGATTTAAAATTGCTAAATGCTGCCCGCAAAAAGAGTGAGCAGTTGATAGATATTTTATACGATCCTTTGCTGCATGGTAAAAAAAAGGTAAGGACTTACAGAGAGGTAGCCCGCAAATATTTCTTAGATGCTGCTAAAAAGAAAAGAAAGACAGCCAAAGAAATTTATAAAGCCAATGGAAGACAAATAAGATTTTTAAAAAGAAATTTAGCCCACATTGATGTTCTTTTGGCAGTGTACAAGGCGTTTCCTTTAAAGCACAAAGACCAAAAATATTTGATGGTACTTCATACCGTATATGAGCAACAGGAAGAAATGCACCGCACCCGTACTCACCGGATAGACTATCGCATAATCAACATACATCAGCCTCATGTTCGTCCCATAGTCCGGGGAAAAGAAAATGCCAAAACGGAATTTGGCAGTAAGCTGCAAATGTCATTGGTAGGAGGTTTTGCTTTCATAGACCATCTTTGCTGGGAAGCATTTAATGAAGGAAAATATTTGATTGACTCTGTAGAAAAATACAAATCCCGTTTTGGGTTTTATCCGGCAGAGGTGCTTGCTGATCAAATATATTGCACACGGGACAACCGAACGCAGCTCAAGCTCCTGGATATAAAATTAATTGCCAAGCCTCTTGGGCGGCCCTGCGCACAGGCAGTGAAAGTTCATCTAAGTCCTGGGGAGCGTAATCCAATTGAAGGAAAATTTGGCCAGGCTAAAGTAGCTTACGGATTGAATAAAATAAGAGCAAAGCTATCTACCACCAGTACTTCATGGATTGCTGCCATAGCTTTAGTGCTAAACCTCGTTAAACTAACGAGGCAGGCACTTCTGCGTCTCATATTTTCTCTAAAAATCTTTGAAGTAGAAAACTTTGGATGGTTGATAAATATTCAACATACTCTTAATGTGAAAAAATCAGCTTCGGTGAGTTTATGAGCAAACCCTAATTAAACAATTGGCTTCTCTATTTCAATTGACCTGTTTTATTATTGAACCACTTATTGCTTAAACATATAGTGTAGGTGGTAGGACCACGCAAACAAAAGGATTAATCAGAAAAATATAAATAATATGAAGACAATGATATTAAAAAACTGGAATATAATGAGGCTGTTGCGTTTAGCAATTGGTGTTTGGGCAATCATTTCGGCGATTCAAACGGGCCAGGAAGCCCTGGGATTATTAGGAGCAATAGTTTTAGCTCTGGCCATTTTAAATATTGGCTGTTGCGGTGTTAATGGATGTGCGCCCCGATCTGCGCAAAATAAAAGCCACCTAAAAACCCTGGAGAAATAGAATATGAAGAAATTACTCAAGAAGAATTTTCGGATAACAGGCGTGATAATCGCCGCCATCATCGGTTATCTATATTGGAATTACGTAGGTTGCAGTAGCGTACATGCGTTATTACATCAAAACCTATAAACAGTATTGTATATTTTGGAATTATGGGCGCCATATTGCTGAGCATATTTCAGCCCGAAAAAATAAAATCACCTGAAAAAATTGATGGTGTATCTTAATTTTTTTTGGTCCAGTTCACGCCACGTTCTTTCAGATAATTAACTACAAAATCAAAACATGCTTTTTCTGAACCAATCATTTCAGGAGGAAAGATTCCCTTTTTTTCAAAGAATTTTTTTGCAAGGAGATTAACGCAGGCGGTGCAAGTATAGCCCGTGCTTCGTGCCATAGAAGATGTGTTTGAACCGCTATCATAAAAATCAAGCAAATTATATTCTACCGTTTTTCCTTCGCCATGCAGTAGTACTTTCATCACGGTTAATTCTTCTTCTTTTTCTCCCAATTTCCATTCATTAATCAATAAATTTGATGTGAAGGCGAGCGGAGATATTTCTATATCGTCAACAGTTATTTTTTTCTTACTAAAAAATCCACTTTGTTGTAAGGCTAAAATAAGCTCAACATGCCCAGGGTATCGAAGTGTTTTTTCAATTTGTGTAGGCACGTGTGCCATTGTAAATAAAAGTGAGCGCAGCCCATCAGTGTTAAAGGCTTCAAGAACTCCAACTCCATCAAAATAAATCATTTCCCGATCACTTAAAGCAGGTTTTGTAACAATGGAACCGTTTGTCTTCAATCGTGCAGGACGTGTATATTCTTCAATTACATCAATGGGCGAAAAAGGCGCTTTGTATAAAAATGGAAATTTTGGATGAAGGGGTAATCCACCGACATAAATTTCAAAATCATCAATCTTCATTTCACTATTGTATCGTCCAATAATAAGATTGCTCATGCCTGGCGCAACACCGGCATCAATAATTGCTGTTACATTTTTTTCTTTCGCCAAAGCAGCAAGCTGCATCGCCTCTTCCGGGAAAAACGAAATATCCACCACGCTTTTGCCACATTCAATTACGGCTTTCAAGGTATTAAAGCCCATAAAGCCAGGGACGGCGGTTACTACCAAATCAAAAGATTTGAGAAAGGTATTATAAGCAGAAAACTCTTTCAAATTTTGTACGATCGTTTTTACGCTATCATCTTTTTCTTTGAGTAACCCGAGGTTATGCTCATCAATATCAAAAGAAGTTACTGAGAAATTTTTCGCAAGATCCAGAGCAATAGCCCTACCCACCATTCCGGCACCAAGAACAGCAATCGTCATGTGAAACTTTTTACAAAGATGATAAAAATATTTCGCGTTTTATTTCTATCGATAAACTTTAGGCATTAGCGTTAATTTATCAAGAAATTATCTAAAGATGCCTGCTCTATTTTAACCCACGATTCGAAGTATTTTAATCCCGTCATCTATAAACTCTTACATAGTCAACCAGGAGTGAATCCTTCGTAAAAGCACCATCAATGTTTCCTGCAAAATTGCCTCCCATTGCTACATTCAGAATAAAAAAGAAATCATGATTAAAAGGGAGGCTGCCACTATTAGCAACAGTATGATAGACCTGGTTATCTACGGCGATTTGTATGGTAGAAGCAGTCCATTCCAAAGAATAAATATGGAATTCCGTTGAAGCATTGGAAATTAAAGTGGTGCTGCCATCGCCATTGGCGCCGGATCTTCCAGGATAATGTAGTGTGCCAAAAATTTTATTTGGCTCACTTCCACGAGCTTCCATAATGTCAATTTCGCCGCAGCCCGGCCATGGCACCGTTGTAAAATTGCTGCCCAACATCCATATTGCAGGCCACGTGCCAACTATTGAAGGGAGCTTTGCTCTTACCTCTACCTTGCCATAAGTAAAATCAAACTTACCTTTTGAAAGTAGCCGAGCAGATGTAAAAGGGCTGCCGCTGTAATTTTCCCTTATAGCAGTTATTTTTAAATATCCATTTTGTACCACTGCGTTTTCGGGACGATTAGTATAATATTCGAGCTCGGAATTTCCCCATCCATTTGAGCCATTCCCAATATCATATCCCCATTTTAGCGGATCAGGGGCTCCGTCTGTATTAAATTCATCGGACCAAAAAAGTACCGGAGGGAAATATTTTCTTATAACGGTTATTTGCACTGTACTTTTTATAGATAACCCTGAGCTACTTGTAGCAGTAACGGACACGGTATAACTATTCGTTCCCGTGACCAAATATTGGTAGGTGGCCAATCCATCCGAAACAGTTTTATTGTCTCCGTTTCCAAATTGATAAAAATAAGAGGTTGCATTATTTGCGCTTGCAGTAAACGTTACCATACCACTACTATCAGTGCTTACGGTAGCCTTTATAACGAGATTAGTTGGCGGCGTTTTAGTATCACCATTCCCTGACTTTTTACAACTAACAAAAATTATAAGTGGCAGTAAAAAAATCAAAAAACTTTTGAAATATTTCATTTTAGATAAATTATTGGGTGTAAAACTCTCGGATTAATTTTCAATCCTATTTAAGAAATGAAAATTAATTTTTTTCATAATGAATTCAAGAAATCTGCTACAATATAATTCAAATATCACGGTTGTTAACCTGATGCGAAAAGAATTTTATGAAAAGACTTTGAGGCAAGAAAAAGGATATTACTTTCCGATACAAAATTTACTAAAGATGTAATCAAGCATATCGTCGTTGGAAATCTGCCCGGTTATTTCTCCAAGATAATGAAGACACCTCCTTATATCTAACGATAAAAAATCGCTGGTGATTTTATTTTCAATGCCTTTTCTTATTTCATTCAGGGAGGCATGAACCTCGCTCAATGCACCATAATGACGGGCATTCGTTAAAATTATATTTTCAGAAAGCACACTTTGGTCAACAACAGTATTATATAATTTCTCCCTAAGCAATTCTATTCCGGAATTTAATTTCGCCGAAATAAATATTGTTTCAGGAAACCGTTCTTTTTTATTTTTTATCGCGGCTGCATTGGCACAATCCGTTTTATTCGCGAC
>JBBRSV010000137.1:0-11750 GCA_038245055.1 Chitinophagales bacterium
AGTTGTTTCTGATTATCCCGCGTTACCACCTCGCGCGAACAATTAAAGAAACGAAAAATTTTCTTATTCCAAAAGCTTATTAAACGCCTTTAAAATTGAGAGTCCACAATAGCAATAAAATGACCCGCAAAAATTAAGAAGGTTACTTCATTTATACAGTTAATCCACGAATGGAGCAGTTATGACAGCTTAGTCAAAGTCGGACCAATTCAAAAAATCACATCCTTCACTTGCCGTAAACAACAATACTGCAATAATTCCGTTTTTGTTACAAGGCGTAGGTCGCTATCCGAAACTGAACCAGCAAGATGGTATTCATCCAACCGCAGACGGAGACAAGATACTAGCCGAAAATATATGGAAAGTGTTGAAAGATATTTTAAATAGATCTTTTTCGAAGTAACATTCTTGTTGTTGAAATTATAGATCCTAACTCAACTTTCTCTTTTTGTGTAAAATATTTAACGAAATAAATGTGTAATTTCCGCGCTATTAAAATATTGCTTCTGAAAGCCTCTTTTCCCAACAAAATATTACTCCTTTTTTTATTTTTTATTCTTCCCTTTACCGGTCGCAGTTTAGGAGTGCTTACCCACGAAGCAATTATAGATGCATCATGGGATAACTCCATCGTTCCGCTGTTAAAGGCAC
The DNA here is from genome assembly GCA_038245055.1 of Chitinophagales bacterium. GTDB lineage: Bacteria > Bacteroidota > Bacteroidia > Chitinophagales > Chitinophagaceae > Ginsengibacter. The sequence continues at coordinate 652 of JBBRSV010000137.1, forward strand.
ATTACCCGCAAGCCACTGCGGAAGAAATAAAGTCTGCTCATGCATATGCTTATGGAGGTGCTGTTTGTCCAGACATGGGCTACTACCCTTTTAGTAGCAAAATGTTTACTGACCTTGTTCATTATGTTCGCAGTGGGGACATGGTGAATGCATTACTTATGGAAGCTAAAAATATTAATGAATACGCATTTGCGCTTGGCTTTTTATCACATTATGAAGCTGATAATTTCGGGCACCCTATGGCGACTAACAAAAGTGTAACACTTGTTTATCCAAAGCTAAAAAGAAAATACGGCAGCGTAATAACTTATGCGCAAGACAAAATATCGCACATGAGAATGGAATTTGGCTTCGATGTTTTGCAAACATCAAAAGGTAATTATGCGTCCCAGGCTTACCATGATTTTATTGGCTTTAAAGTGGATACGTCTGTGCTGGCAAGGGCATTTCATGACACCTATGGCCTCGATATAAATAAGGCTTTTAAAAACCGGCTAACGATGGCTATTGAGATCTTTAGGTTCATGGTAGCAAACGTTTTTCCTTTAATTACAAAATCGTCTTATGCTTTTAAAAGTTCAGAGAAACTGAAGAGCGATTCTACATCTACGAGTAAAAGATTTCGCTACAAGATGCAGGTAAAAAAATACAATAAGGATTTTGGCACAGGCTATAAAAAGGCTGGGTTTTTCCCGACCATATTTGCCGCACTTATAAAAGTTTTGCCTAAAATAGGGCCTCTCAGACCCTTAAGATTTAAAACCCCAAATGCCCAGGCAGAAAAATATTTTGACAATGGTTTTGACACAATACTCGTTCATTACAGCTCAAACCTCCGGCACCTTCGGCAACCATACATTGTGCTAACAGATATAGATTTTGATACGGGCGAGCCAACTAAAGAATGTGAATATAGCCTGGCAGATGAAACCTATCATGAATGGATTGTAGACCTTGATCACGATAAATTTAAAAGTGTTAGCCCGGCAATAAAGAAAAATATTTTAGGCTTCTACATCAGGATAGATGTTTCTCCTCGAAACAAATATTCAAAAAAATGTCACAAGTTGTACGACGCTTACGAAGACTTGAAAAATTTTCAGCCTGCTACCTCAAAATAAAAAGGCTTTATCCCGGGCAATACCTTTACGAAATTTTCTTGTTGGTACATTCAAAAAAAAACTTGAAATCATTTTGATACGGTTATCAACAGTGTAACTTTTATCACAGTAAAACCAATTACCTCCACCTAATTTTAGGCAAGAAAAATAGTTACCTCCAGCAATGTTAGTGTTGCAATTAAACTCGTAAAAATTGATGGTTTTAAATAAAATAAAAAAAAATACATACATGTTAAACACTATTAAAGATTTGTTAGGTATGGGTCCTAAAACGGATTATGCGGAATTGGTTAAAGCGGGCGCCATCATTCTCGACGTGCGTAGCAAGGGAGAATTTTTAAGCGGCCATATTAAAGGTTCGGTAAACATCCCGGTAGATCAACTTAGTAATAATCTTAATAAAATAAAAGATAAAAACGTAACAATCATCACCTGTTGCGCATCTGGAATGAGAAGCGCTACCGCAAGAAGTATTCTTAAAACTAGCGGTTTCACAACAGTTTTTAATGGCGGCCCATGGAACAGCCTGGAGAATAAGATATAAAATAAATCACAGCAAATAACCTCAGGAATACTTAAACACACAGCTGGTGCTTTCTTTTTTAAAGTAAAGCGCCGGCTTTTTTATTTTTAATTACCCTTGCCAGTTTGGTGCCGAGATAAAATAGTAATTGGCGTCCGTTTATGAATACAGTCTTAAAATTGGGAAAGCCTTCAACAGGTTCATATGTACGGCAATAAATTTGAAATTATTTTCGCCGTAAAACTACCAATGAGAGCAACGTTATTACCCATGCAATGCTTTACGTTTTGTGTGAAATTTATTGAGACAATATTTATAAGTAAGCTGCATGAAATCCTCAAAAAATAAACTAAAAAAAAATTTAAAAATCATCTTGAGCTGCACATCATTTTCATAAAGTTCAACGAAACTGATTATTCACCCATGGATCTTCCCAGAATTGGCTTTTAAATTAAATATACTTTGCATGAGGCATCTTCTTTTAAGAAAACTAATTGATAATACAGGGTAATCCTTTGATTAAAAATTAAATATCTCTTATTAAACTTGTATTCTTTTTTTTCTTAACTTCAAATATTAAAATGAAAAAAATAATAATTTATATATTTTTTATTATAAGTCTTTCCTTTTTTGTAGAAAGCTGCGGTAAATGTGACTGCATTAAATCTACAGATCCTTGTAACGGATTATCTTTCAAATTTGCTGCAGATATTCAACCAATTATTAACGCCTCTTGCGCAACCAGTCCTGGTTGTCATTCTAGTGGTAGCATTAATACAGGTGGCCCATTAACAAACTACAATGAAGTTTTTAATAAAAGGCTAGAAATTAAAGTTCAGGTTAGTGCAGGCAGTATGCCGCTGCCACCGGACTCTCTCGCTTCTGATCAGAAAAAGAAAATTATTTGCTGGATAAATAGTGGGGCACCTAATAATTAATTGCAGATTAGCAAAAATTGTGTGCGTATCATTTAGGATAAGATTATCCGGATGCTGGAACTGACAAGTTGTTGTTTCAGTTTATTTATTTTTCAATATTTATGGGCAGATAAAACATTCTGAGTGTTTTAAAGATTTTTTTTTAAATAAAAATATTTATTAATTTACATACTTGTAGTTCTAATCAAATAAATTAGAACGACTCTACAAATTATCCTTATTAGTGAAGTTAAACTGGCTTCATTACATCTTTTGAAAGGCCGGAAACATTTTTGCAATTCAATATGAACTGTATTGCCATTAATTCAGATAATAATTCAAAAACAATTTTTATGCTACAAAAATCAACTTATATTCTTGTATTAATTGTAATATTCATCGTAGGAACGTCAGCGGGTTTGTATTCTCATATTCCTCCGCAACATAGTACTAGTAAAACAACAGGCGTTTTTTTTTCTTTTCGTCCACCACAGGGCTATACTGGCGCTACTTCCGGAATGACTTGTGGCAATGTGGGTTGCCACAATAGCTTTGCCGTTAATTCCGTTGGTGGTAATGTGAACGTAGTTGGATTACCAACTGTATATACCCCCGGTGCAACCTATAATTTTAGTTTAACTATTACACATGGGGCAGCAGACAGAACGAGATGGGGATTTTCGATTGCAGCCAGAAACACGCTTAATACTGTATCATTAGGGACTTTTAGCTCTACAAATCCTAATGCTTCACCTAACGGAAATGAACTAAGCCACGGCGCATTACCATCCACAACCGCCCCTATTACTGCTGCGCAAAATTCTTATACTTTTAATAATTTAGAATGGACGGCTCCTCTAGCCGGGGGGGCAGTAACTTTTTATTTTGCTGGAGTTGCATCCGACAATGCTAACGCGAATGCCGGTGATTATGTATATACGGCTTCAACAACATCTGGGGCTTTGCCAATATCATTATATTCATTTGATGCTGTAGTTAAAAATAATAATGTGTTATTATCATGGCAGACAGCCCAGGAAATAAATAGCAACTATTTTAAAATTCAAAAAAGCGAGGATAACAGCCAGTTTATTGACATAGGAAAGGTTGATGCTTCGGGAAACAGCAGCCTTGCGAAAAGTTATAGCTTTACAGATAATAACCCATTTTATTTTGAAAAGCCCATTTATTATAGGCTTGAAATGGTAGATAAGGACGGGTCTAAAACATATTCTAAAATAGAAAATATTGTTTTAAAAGCTACCTCCACTTACATAAAAAGTATTTATCCTAATCCTTTAAAAGCTGGTAGTACCCTACACGTCAATCTTGTATCTAAAGACAATGAAGTGGTGTTAATCAAACTTATTGATAATGATGGAAGGTTAATTAAAAGCATGGAGTTAAATGCTCAGAAAGGAAGCAATATTTTGGATGTAAGAATGCCGGTAAACGCAATAGGTAATTATAGATTAGTTGTAAATAGCAGTGCCGGTGTAATACAGGAACCGTTAATCATTCGTTGATAATTTCAATTAAATTTATGCATATCTATCAGTTAATGCATGGGATAAAAAAAATCTTATACTTTATAATTGCTATTATAGGTATATTCTTTTTCACGCCATCAATAGGTCAAAATACCCAGATCAGGGGCTTTAGCGCTACAGGAGTTTCATATCAAGATCAAACTAACATAGTATCTTTTGGGTTTAGCGAGCAGGATTTTTTAATTACCTCAGATATTAATGACCGTCTTTCTTTTCTTGGAGAAACTGTGGTCAGATATGATGAGCATTCAATAGCTACTCATTTCAGTGTTGAAGTGGAACGTATAATAATGAAGTATAACTATAAAGGGAATCATAATATACTTTTTGGTAAGCATCATACACCCATCAATTATTGGAACGACACTTATCATCATGGCAAACTTTTTTATCCTACAATTGACCGGCCTCTGGTTTTTATTGCAAACATAATACCTATGCATACTACAGGTATCGGGTTCCAGGGCCATGATCTTGGAAAATTAAAATTCGGGTATGACGTAATGATAGGCAATGGTTTGGGATCAACTGAAATACTAGATAATGATAAAGCAAAATCTCTGACAGTTGCAGCGCACATTAAACCTGCGCAAGGTCTTCGGATAGGAGCAAGTTATTATCATGACAACATTGCTAAAGGAGCTTCTGTTCATTATCATGGTGATGATCAGGTACGTCATGATGATAGGGTAATTGAATGGCGGGTAGATCAGAATTTGTTTACTGGTTCAGTTGCATATTTCGGTAAAAAGTTTGAAGTACTTTGTGAGAGTACACTTGCAGTAAACCGCACCGACACTACCTGCTATAAGAAAACTCTTGGATCGTACCTGTATGCAGGTTATAAAGTAACTGAGAAGATAACTCCTTACCTGAGAGTGGATGATGTCCATTTTCAAAATGGCGAAATCTTTTTCATTAAAGACAATATTTCTTCTATTATAGCAGGTATTGGTTACCAGATAAATTATCTGGCAAATTTAAAATTGGAATATCAATACCAGCACTCAGAAATTACCGGAGGAGGAAATAGATTAAGTGCCCAAATTGCTATAGGATTTTGATTATGGAAAAAAAGCCAACCATCTTAAACAATAAATATTTTCAAACAATTATTAAAGGTTGTTTGGTTATGTGTTTGGTAGCACAATGTATGGGTGTAAAGTCACAAGTAAAAACTCTTACTGTTATACGAAATCAAAAAGGCGCTCCGGAAGCGATGAAATTTTCTGATCTGAAATCTGTAATGATGGCGCAAAAGCAAAGATGGAATGGTGGCACAAAGGTTACGGTGGCCATAATGACCACGAATACTCCGCTGGGGGAAAAAACTGCCCAGGTAATTTACAATATGAGTAACCATGATCTTCTCAAATTCCGGCTTGATTTATCGTTCCAGGGAAATGTACAGGCCCCTAAATTTTTTAATACCGTATCCGAACTGGAAAATTATGTAGTACAAACTCCAGGAGCCATTGGTGTAATAGAGCAACCCTCCTCTAATAATGAAATAAAAACTATTTTAATTGACGGGAAGACTCAGTTTGATTTATAGCATCGAATCAATGATTCAAAATAAATAAGCATGATACAATGGTATTTTCCCTAAAATCAAGAATCTGGCTCACGGTATTTTCTATTGTTGTGATGTTTACCTTCTTTACACTTTTTTATTTCCCCGCGCAACAACACAAACTATTAATCAAAAATTATAACACCGAAGTACAAAACCTGGCTAACACGGTTGCATTAGGTGTCAAAATTGCTCTCACAGAGGAAAATTTCGATGGCCTTGATTCAGCTATGAAATTTGTAAAAGATGATCCGCGTCTTAAATTTGTAAGCGTGGAAGAGCATGATACCCTCTGGAGTGATGATCATCTTAAATATCAAATAAAAGATACCATTTTTAGAACTTTCCCTGAAAATATACACCCTGTCGCTACAATACAATCAAACAGCTCCATAATAGTAAAGCGTGGCTCATTCAGCACCCCGACAATGGTCGGAGAAATATTGCTTGCCTTTACCACTAAAGAAATAAATGAAAGCCAGGAAAAAATAAGAAATGCATCATTAATAGTAAGTGGCATCGTATTGCTTATAGGTATATTATTGGGATTACTACTTGCGAGAAAAGTTTCAATTCCGGTAATGGCATTGCGTGATGCTGCCAATCGTGTGGGTGACGGTGATTTGACACAGAGGGTAAAAATAACTTCTACTGATGAAATCGGGGAATTAGGAAAGGCATTTAATAAAATGGTGGATGATCTTTCAAAGACGAGGAAACAACTTCATGAGAATAACCAAACATTGTCAAGAACAAATACCACCTTGAACAATACCCTTCTCGAATTAAAATCTACTCAGGGACAATTAATTCAATCAGAGAAAATGGCTTCACTTGGTGAATTGACTGCAGGCATTGCCCACGAAATTCAAAACCCTCTGAATTTTGTAAATAATTTTGCTGAAGTAAATATGGAGTTGATTGAAGAGATGAAACACGAAATTGATAAAGGTAATTTTCAAGAATTGAAATTAATTAGTGTTGATATTAGTAAAAACTCGGAAAAAATAATGCATCATGGCCAACGTGCTGATGCTATTGTAAAAGGCATGTTGCAACATTCCAGAAAAAGTACTGGCCAAAAAGAGCCAACAGATATCAATGCCTTAGCTCATGAATATTTACGGCTCTCCTATCATGGCCTTCGTGCAAAAGACAATTCTTTTAATGCAAATCTTAAAACAGATTTCGAAGATAATATCGGCAAAATAAATATCATACCGCAAGATATTGGAAGAGTGTTGGTCAATTTATACAATAACGCTTTCTATGCAGTTAATGAAAAAAGCAAAACGGAAGAAGGATTTCAGCCGGCTGTTTCAGTACAAACAAAAAAAGAAGAAAGTCATGTAATCATCTCTGTTAGTGACAACGGCAACGGCATACCGCATAAAGTAGTAGATAAGATATTCCAGCCATTCTTTACAACAAAACCAACAGCGCAAGGGACAGGCTTGGGCTTAAGTCTAAGTTACGATATTGTAAAGGCACATGGAGGTGAGATAAAAGTTGACACCACCGAAGGGGAAGGCACAACATTTAAAATTCAATTGCCTATTGTATGAATACGTTAAGTAAATGCAGTGCGAAATACTAAATCGTGCTATACGGGTAAGTTTGTAATAGAATTATTTTAAAATGTTGTAAAATACTTGTAAAAATCAATGCATCGGGAGCACCCTTCATCTTTTTGATTGGTTCTTAATGCTTTTTACGAATGCAGAAGGCTATAGGTTTTATCTAAGGCCAAGTTTTATTCTACTTACTTTTTTATGGTGAATTAAAGTCCAGAGGGCAATGCGAGGGCAATATAATTTCCCCATCCTTCACTTTTACATTTTGGTTAAACATTTCTTTTTTATCTAATAAGATATGCAAAATAATCACCTTGGTAATTGGACATTTTTGTTAAGTCGCATGCTAGGTCTTTTTATTTTTTAACGGATCCAAATTTTCTGATAGCCTAATAATTGAAAAATTACACTTTTAGTTGCTTAATTGTATTTTGAAAATATTAATTAATAACCATCATAAAATTGAAAGAATAAAGAGAATTTTGAGCATTGTTCTTTGCCTTGCGGTTTTATCGTTTACAACAGAATGGCAGCCAAGTTTTGAAACAGCAAAGCAAATTGCCCGCGATAAACATGAATTGATTTTTTTAAATTTTTCAGGCTCAGACTGGTGTGGCCCTTGCATGCGGTTGCGAAATGAAATATTGGATAATGGTGTATTTACTAAAATGGCCGATTCATCACTTGTTATGGTAAACGCAGATTTTCCAAGAAATAAAAAAATCAGTTGAGCGCGCAGCAACCAAACAAAATAAAGCGCTTGCAGATAAATATAATCCCAAAGAAAAATTTCCTTTTACCTTATTATTATATGCTAACGGAAAAGTAATAAAATCCTGGGAGGGTTATTCGGAGGTAAGCGCACAACAGTTACTGATTGAAATAAAAGACATTTGCGACATTCATAAATCATTTGTGTTATAGTCTTGCATTTAAAATTTATTTATTAAGAGCTAATTGTGGCATCAAATAAAAAGAAGAGAAATGAATACCAGGGTGTTTGTTGCTAATAATTGATCAATCCTCATTACCCTGAAATCAAAATACAACCTCACTTAAAAATACAACCTCACCTAAAATATAAGTTTCAAAAAATCTCATTACATGTTAAAAACCATTTTGAAAATTGTCTGCCTTTCTTTGGTGGCGTCAATTATGTTAACGTCATGCGCTAACGTGAAAGAATACCAGAAAAGCAAGATCAATGATTCTGAGATGATTTTAGGCAACAGAAAGGTTGAAAAGAATGAACTCAATTTTCAATCTTACCGTGAAGGTGCATCTGGTGCATACGGTGGCAAAACCGGCGGTGGCTGCGGATGTAATTAACCCTCATTAATATACTTTATACCTGCATGAAAAAAATCTGCTTAACAGTCGTTGGAATCTACATGATGATATTGCACGCCTTCTCTCAATTCAACGATAAGGACACCTCCTTTTATATTGTAAAATCATTAAAATTGACGAAATAAACCTTGTCTCCAACTATTATAACCAAAATGGAAATCATTCGCAGGTTACTGGTGGTATTGGTATTGAAAAAGTAATTGACCTATCTAACAGCCTTGATGTAACATGGATAGGATGGAATCAAAAACAAAGATTAATTCTTAAGTGGGTCGCTATATAATTATATAGCCGTTAGAATATAAATTTGCTCTGAAATTTAAAAAAGTGTTTAAATTGTCGGCTCTTAAATGCTTGATAATAAATTTCACACATGAAAAAATTTCAACTTCTTACAGTAGGATTATTACTAATTATTCTTGCAAACGGCCAAACTGACTTCAACTTTCCTGTACAAACTAAAATTGACAATGGAATCATAGAAGGTAATTATGATACCAAAGCTGGTTTACAGGAGTATTTAGGAATACCATTCGCGAAGCCGCCCGTAGGAAATTTGCGCTGGAAGGCGCCGCAGCCATTGGATAATTGGCAAGGTATTTTGCAAACCAAAAAATTTGGCCCACGGCCTGTACAAGGGATTGTTTTCGGAGATATGGATTCGCGTTCAGATGGGTTAAGTGAAGATTGCCTTTACCTGAATGTGTGGACGCCTGCAAAGTTTGACACCAAAGGATTACCTGTTCTGGTTTATTTTTTTGGCGGCGGTTTTGTAGCGGGCGACGGATCAGAACCTCGTTACGATGGCGCATCAATGGCAAACAAAGGAATCGTGGCAGTTACTGTAAACTACCGACTTAACATATTTGGCTTTTTATCGCTTCCGGAATTAAGTGCTGAAGCGCCTTATAAAGGTTCAGGTAATTATGGCCTGTTGGATCAGAATGCGGCGTTGAAATGGGTACAAAAAAATATTGCAGCATTCGGCGGAGACCCTTCAAAAGTTACTATCGCCGGAGAGTCTGCAGGCTCTATCTCAGTCAGTGCGCAGATGGCTTCTCCCTTGTCAAAAAAACTTTTTGCCGGAGCAATTGGCGAAAGCGGCGCGGCAATAAATCCTACACTTTTCCCGGTTTCATTGCAGGAAGCAGAAAAGACTGGTTCACAGTTTACCAAGGGCTTTGGCTCACCTTCACTCGAACAATTAAGAGCAATGAGCACCCGGGAAATCTATGAATTGTATAACAGCTCAAAAAGATTTGGCTTTCCAACAGTGATAGATGGATATTTTTTTACAAAATCAATTCCTGAAACTTTCAAATCGGGAGAGCAGGCAATGGTTCCACTTTTAGTTGGCTGGAACTCTGCCGAGGTTCCGGGAGGTGCTTTTATGCAAGGGTTGACTTATACAGAAGAAAATTATACTAAAAAATTAAAGGAAGCCTACCCTAAAGAATACGACCAGGTTTTAAAGTTATATCCTGCTTCGTCAGCAAAAGAAATTGAATGGTCTGCGACGTCTTTAGCGTCTGACAGGTTTATTGCTTATAGTACCTGGAAGTGGGGTGATCTTCAGGCGAAAAATAGCAACGAGCCAGTGTATCGGTATTTATTTTCAAGAGTAAGGCCGCCAGTTACTGATAATACGCTCACAAGTGGCTTAGCTGGTGGGGTTGTAAAAAAAGATCCGAACGCTCCTAAACCTGCAGAACCTATAGGTGCGCCACACGCTTCAGAAATTGAGTATTGTATGGGTAATCTTTATCTTGTAAAGCAACATCAGTGGACAGATGAGGAATATAAAATTTCACGAACAATGGAAGATTACTTTGCAAATTTCATTAAGACGGGAAATCCAAATGGTGGCAGCTTACCGAACTGGCCGGCCGTAGCAAAAACCGCAACTGATCCCGATGTAATGATCATAGATGTAGAATCAAAAGCAGCAAAAGCACCCAATGATAACCGTTATAGATTTTTAGATAAAGCGTACGGAAATAATTAATTCATATGTGCACGGTATTTTAAAAATTATTTTTTCCAAAACTGGGTGTTATCTTCTAAAACCCTTACTTACCCAAGGAAGATGTTGAAGTATAAAATGGTGACTACATCGAAAAAATTCATTAAAAAATATCGTTACAAGTAACTAAGCCATTTTTTTTCAGGGTGGTTTGTTTTGTAATTTCCATACCATTTACAAAGATAGTATAATATGAAAACTACGGACAGCCAAACAAGGTATACAACCCATAGTGGATAACCGACATTTGGCATTTTGGTTGCAGCGCCGGTGAAGTCAATATTACCGGTGCCTTTCCCGGATATATAATAAAATATCATTGCCATCGAATGTATTAGAAACAAATGAAAGATAAAATAGAAGAACGGCACTTTACCATAGACTATCAGGAATTTTGTAATCCGCGACCGGGCATTTTCTGCAATTGATAAAATAACCAACGCCGGCCCAATTGTCATTAACATAAAA
>JBBRSV010000138.1:0-11600 GCA_038245055.1 Chitinophagales bacterium
GAACAGAAAATAACGCCATTATAGAAACTGGGTTAAACAATGGCGATGTAGTTGTTACCAACGGATTTATTAATCTGTTTAGTGGAGCTAATGTTAAACTCAACAACTAAATATTTTTTTATGAAACAAATTATAGTTCTTACCAGTTTACTGACGATGACAATTTTTATGTCATGCAAAACCAATAACAATCTCACCAATGAAGAGAATTTGCAATACACGAAAATGGGGAACAGGATAGTAAAGCAAAGTTTCGATACACTGCGAAGCTCTCTGCAAACAGCCATCAGCGAAAAGGGTGTTGCAAGTGCCATTTCTTTTTGTCAGGTGAATGCCTATCCTCTTACAGATATATACGCTTCTGATTCTGTATTAATAAGGAGAACAGCATTAAAGTACCGGAACCCGGCTAACAAACCTGACAGTACTGAAGAGCGGATTTTACATTTTTTTGCTTTGCAAAAAGCGAATGGCATCGAAAACGATTCGCTGAAAACTGTAACTGAAAGAGCCGCAAATAAAATTATCCATTTTTATAAACCTATTATTCTGCAGCCGATGTGTGGAACCTGTCACGGTGATAAAACAAATTTGATGAACACGGATTTATGGAAAACAATTGATTCACTGTATCCGTCGGATATGGCCTATGGCTTTAAACCCGGAGATATAAGAGGTATGTGGCATATACAGTTTACTACTAAAAGCAAAGCGAAATAATAGTGCCTTCATTTATTTAAAGAAAGCAAAATGAACATTACAGAAATATCAATCAAACGTCCCTCGCTGATAATCGTACTTTTCAGTGTATTGACATTGCTGGGCGTTATCGGTTACAAAAATTTAAGTTATGAACTGATGCCCGATTTTAATCAGCCGGTAGTGGTGATTAAAACTGTCTATCCGGGAGCAGAACCCAATGAAGTAGAGACTTCTGTTTCACGAAAGATTGAAGATGCTTTATCTAATCTTGAAGGAGTTGACTACCTCGTTACTAAATCTTTGCCCAATGCTTCTGTCCTTATCGCTAATCTGAAATACGGCACCAACCTGGATAAAACCATGCAGGATGCCCAACGGTATATTGATAATATCAGAAAAGATCTACCTGCGGATATTTTAAGCCCGGTAATGAGTAAAGTTTCTCCCAATGATTTGCCGATAATGTCCATCAGTGCCAGCAGTAATTTACCGGCCACCGTTTTTTATCAAAAAATGAAAGATGAATACCTGCCACAGATCCAGCAATTAAAAGGGGTGGCAGAAATTACCATTTTAGGCGGTGAGGAAAGAGAAATACAGGTAAAGGTTGACCAGGAAAAATTGAAGTTGTACAGACTCTCTATTGCACAGTTGGTAGAGTCAATTAAACGTTCAGGGTTGGACCTGCCTGCCGGAAAAGTACAAACAAATACAGAGAATAACTCAGTTCGTCTGACTGGTAAGTTTGCTACCATAGAAGATATTAAAAATGTACAGATAGCAATGCCGGCTCCCGGAAGTCCGGTGTATGTAAAGGATGTGGCAACTGTTTCAGATGCTGTTAAAGAAATCACTTCTATTAGTCGTTACAATGGCAAAAATGGCATTGGTCTTTTGTTGAAAAAACAGGGCGATGCCAATGCAGTAGATGTATCAAAATTAGTTCGTGAAAAATTTAAAAGTATTGAACAGCAAAATACAGGTGCGGCAGTAAAATTTATAATTGCAGATGACAGTACCGATAATACCATTGCAGCAGTTAACTCTGTGGTATTTGATTTGATGCTGGCAGTGCTGTTGGTTTCATTGGTGATGCTGTTGTTTTTACGCAGTTTCAGAAATTCATTGATTGTATTGATTGCCATTCCTACTTCATTAATTACTGCTTTTGCGGTGATGTGGCTGTTGGGCTATACACTTAACCTTATGACGCTGCTGGCCATGTCATTGATCATTGGCATCCTGGTTGATGATGCAACAGTAGTGTTGGAAAACATCCAACGGCATCTGGATATGAAAAAAGAAAAACGGACAGCCGCTTTAGATGGACGAATGGAAATTGGTTTTTCTGCTTTGTCTATTACATTAGTTGACGTGGTGGTATTTCTGCCAATTTTATTCTTACAGGTATTTGTAGCAGATATGCTCAAACAATTTTCAGTTGTGGTGGTAACATCAACACTAACAAGTTTATTGGTTGGTTTTACACTTACACCTTGGTTAGCTTCACGGATAGGTAAGAAAGAGGATTTAAAACCCAGCAATTTTTTTAATCGTTTTTTACTTTGGTTCGAGCGTCAGTTGCAAAAATTTATCAATTGGTACGGCAAACAATTGGCATGGGTGCTAAACCATAAACTGATTTTTACCGGCATCGTTTTACTGCTTTTTGTAATGACCGCAGCTATGCTGAAGCAAGGCATTATAGGAAAAGAACTTATTTCCACCGGCGACCAGGGAAAATTCCGGATGAGTTTGGAGTTTGATAAATCAACAGCCATTCAGCAGAATAATTTCGTTTCTGAAAAAATTGAAACCTATATTATACAGCAACCCGAAGTGGCCACAGTGTTCAGCAATATTGGCGGCCCCAGCACCGGTATTGGAAGTTTGGGCGTTGGCGCTGCCAATAAAACAGAATTTACCATTCAGCTAAAACCTGCTGATGAAAGAAAGAAAGAACCAACAGAAGCGTTTATGAAAAGACTTCGGGAAGACCTGAAAGCAAAATTTCCGACTATAAATTATTCAATGGCGGCATTGGGATTAATTCCCCGTTCTGCGCCAATTGAAATTACATTAAGCGGAATTAATCCGGATATGGTGATGAGATCCGGCAACGAGTTGAAAGCCATTGTTGAAAAAATTCCGGGTGCAGATAATGTCCGCTTATCGGTAGAAGAAGGAAGCCCCGAGTATAAGATTGTTCCCAACAAAGATAAAATGCAACGCTTTGGCTTAACAACAGCTTATGTAGGGTTGAACATAAGAACTGCCTACACAGGTAACGATGATGCGTCTTTAACAGAAAACGGAACAGAATATCCGGTAAGGATATGGCTGAATGATTTCAACAGAAAAAGTTATGAAGATGTGCAACGCCTTACTATTGTAAATCCGCAGGGGCTACCTGTTCAGGTTGCTCAATTTGCTGAAGTGGTTCAGGATAATTCTCCGTCACTTCTGGAAAGAAAAGACCGTCAACCGGCTATAACACTCACAGCCGATGCATTAGGAAGGCCGTCAGGTACTGTGGCAGATGATGTGGTAGCTTATCTCAAAAAAAATCCGTTACCTGATGGTATGGCAATGACATGGGGCAGTGATATTAAAAGACAGAACGATAGTTTTGGCGCATTGGGTTCCGTATTAATGATTTCATTTCTGCTGATTTACCTGATAATGGTGGCACTCTATGATAGTTTTGTTTACCCGTTTGTAGTGTTATTTTCAATTCCTGCTGCCATCATCGGTGCATTTTTAGCATTGAATTTATCACTCAGCAATTTGAGTTTATTTGCTTTGCTTGGTTTGATAATGCTGATGGGGCTGGTAGCCAAAAATGCTATTCTTATTGTTGACTTTACCAACCAGTTAAAAGCCGAGGGTAAACATTTTAAAGAAGCATTGATCATTGCCGGTAAAGAACGTATGCGACCCATTTTAATGACTACACTTGCCATGGTGTTTGGAATGTTGCCCATTGCATTGGCAAAAGGTACAGCCAGTGAATGGAAGAATGGCCTTGCCTGGGTTATCATTGGCGGGTTGCTTTCTTCTCTTATACTAACCGTGTATTTAGTACCGGTGGTTTATTATGTAGTTGACACAATAAAAGACAGATTTAGTAAGAAAAAAGTAAAAAATGAAACAGCCTAAAGCATCACAAATGGAAATTACGGATAGGTATATTTTAATTTCTTTTATTGGGATATTTCTATTGTCAGGTACTATTAATAATGTATCAGCACAGTCAGTGAACAGTAAACATTCCGTTCGTATCCAGTGGGATAACGATTTTATTAATGTTCGTGGAGATGGTACAGACAGGTATTATACTAACGGTATGCGGATAGATTATTTTTATACGAAAAGGCGAAAAGCAAGATTTCCATCTTCACTTTTATTAAATATTTCGGATGATAATAATAATATTTATGGATTGGGGATAGCACAATTTATGTTTACACCACGGAATATTGCCGTAACTGATATTCAATATAATGACCGGCCTTATGCAGGCGCATTGTATGGCATACTTTCCCTTCAGTCAATTAACAGCAGCAAAAAAACAAAAGTTACTTCAGAAATCCGCTTTGGTGTTTTGGGGCCAATTGCTTTTGCAAAAGAAACACAAACGTGGGCGCACAATGTTATCAATTATACAAAACCAATGGGCTGGGGTAACCAGGTGCCAAATGATATCATAGTGAATTATAACATCAGTATAGAAAAACAACTACTTCAGCCATCAAAACAAATTTTATTGACCGGGCTTTTTGAAACATATAGCGGTACTGCGTATAATGCAGCATCAGCCGGCTTTATGCTAAGAGTGGGAAAGTTCAATGAATATTTTGGCGGCATTTCTGCACCGTTGCCAGGTAAAAAAAAGCAAACACAGTTATACGTATTTATGAAACCAGTTGCAAGGGTTGTACTTAGTAATGCTTTATTGCAGGGCGGGTTAATAAATCAAAATAGTGATGGAAATACCGGCTACGTTTTAAGTAAAGATCAGATTGAAAGAGTGGTAGTGTTATATGATGTTGGGATTAGTTTTGAAAAATCAAAATTCAGTATTACCATCAGTCAAAAATCAATTGGCCCCGAATTTAAAGGGCAATATACACAAGAATATGGAAGCCTTACTATGCAATTTAAACTATAGTGGTAAAGGGAATTGAATAACTCAGTGGGCGTTTTGATTGAATGGAAAGATTTGTCATAGAAAGATAAGTAAGTGCAAACA
The DNA here is from genome assembly GCA_038245055.1 of Chitinophagales bacterium. Taxonomy (GTDB): domain Bacteria; phylum Bacteroidota; class Bacteroidia; order Chitinophagales; family Chitinophagaceae; genus Ginsengibacter. The sequence goes on from JBBRSV010000138.1 coordinate 4,955, forward strand.
ATTAGCCGACGCACCAAGTCAGGCATCCCGCCTGTTGCGGGACAAGGCACACAAAACCGGCACACAAAACCCAACCTTGAAAAAGAGATGCAATTGCCTATACTCGGCAACTAGTCTTAAATTTCAACAAGACACGGCATACGTAAACAATTATCACTCCCGGTTTGCTGGTCTAATTGCCTTTCAGATAGTTTTCTTAAGCTAACCTTAAGAAAGGATTAAGTCATTTCAAAGTACCGCACTAACATCTTTGTAAAAATGTTACAATTATGATTTCCGCAACACACCTTCATGCAATGGCAGTCCACTTACCGATTGCTTTATTAATAGTGGAATTTTTAAAGCCGGTTTAAAATAGATAGAATGATTAAATTTTCTTTAACTTAACAATATGAGAATTTTTTTAGCAGAAGATGAAGCAGCCATTGCCGGTTTTTTAAAAGAAGGACTGGAGGAAGAAGGCTTTGCTGTTGATTTAGCAATTAATGGCAGAGACGCACTTGAAATGGCCATGATTAATTTAAATGAATATGATATTATTTTGCTGGACTGGATGATGCCCGGTGTTAGTGGCATTGAAATTTGCAGAAGTGTAAGAAAAGAAAACAAAACTATTCCTATCATTTTTTTAACTGCTAAAGATACTGTTGATGATACTGTTTTTGGTTTAGAAGCGGGTGCCAATGATTACATTAAAAAACCCTTTGCATTTGAAGAATTACTTGCCCGTATAAGAGTGTTGTTGCGTAATAAGACCGGAGAACAAACTATTTTTGAAACTGGAAATATTGTTTTGAACACAGATGCGCATACAGTTACAAAAAGTGGAGCATTGATTGAACTTACTCAAAAGGAATTTGCCTTGTTAGAATACCTGCTACGCAATAAAGGAAAGGTAAGCAGACGCTCAAGAATTATTGAAAAGATATGGGATATTCATTTTGACAAAGACACGTCAGTGATTGATGTTTTTATAAACTCGTTACGAAAAAAGTTAGATACAAAAAACACCCCTTCCTTCATTCAAACAATAAGAGGTGTTGGTTACCGTGTAAATGATAATTAATGAAATTCAGTTTCAAAAAAAGAATTGCTGTTTTTAATACGCTTGCTGTTGCTATAACAACGGCCTTTGTATTTATTATCATTTATTCAGTCGTCTATTTAAGTTCTTACAGACACCTGGATGCTGATATTTTAATGGAAAAGAAAGTGATTTTAAAAACACTCGACTGGAAAGGAGATATTATCAGCACCAAAAAAATGCCAGATTGGGAAGAATCGGAACATAAAAAAATAGAAGCTAATCCAACTTTTATTCAAATTGTAGACAACCAAGAAAAAATGATTTTTAAAACGGCCAACTTGCAGTCAAATCATTTTTTGTTTAATCCTGAAAATGAGAAAGCCTCCTTTTATAATACACATTTAGGTAAACAAAGGCTTCGGATTGGTCAATTTCCAATTAAGAATGAGGATGGGAAGATTATCGGTCAGTTAACGATAGGTGTTTCACAGCAGGAGTCTTACTATGTATTACAAAACCTGCTCATTACTCTTTGCATTTCTTTCCCAATTCTATTATTAATTCTTTACGTTGTTATTTACTTTACTGCTTCTAAATCTATCGCTCCCGTCCATCGGCTTATCCATGCTGCTGCTGGTATTAATGATTCCAATATAAATACCCGCCTTCCGCTGCCGGAAAACGAAGATGAAATTTACCAACTGGCGAAAACCATAAATGAACTACTAAGCAGAATCGACATCAGCATTCAACAGCAAAAACAATTTACCGCCGATGCTTCTCATGAAATAAGGACGCCGCTTACGGCCATCAGAGGCACACTGGAAGTATTGATTCGCAAACAGAGAGAGCCTCAGCAATATGAGGGAAAAATAAAAGAAGTCATTTTCCAGACAGACAGACTTAATAAATTACTTGACCAATTATTGCAATTGGCCCGTCTGGAGTCCGGTTCTGTAAAAAAGGAAACCGTTCATCTAAAGGAAATATTAAAAGAAGCAGAATTAAAGTTTGCTGAACAAATACAGGAAAAGAAAATATTGCTCACATCTGCTATTGAGGAAGCGGTAACTATACAAGCGGATTCTTTTTTCTTATCTATAATTATTGATAATCTTTTTAGCAACGCCGTAAAGTATGCGCCGGTAAACGGAAGCGTTGACTATGGCTGGAATAACCAAACCAAAACTTTTTTTATCACAAACGATGGTATAGAGATTGCCCAACAACAGATACCCTATTTATTTAATCGCTTTTACCGCACAGATGATTCCAGAAATTCCCTAATTCCTGGAAGTGGTTTAGGGCTTGCGATTGTGAAAAAACTGGCAGACTTACAAAATCTTGTAATAAATGTTTTCTCTGCACCGGGAAGCACCAGCTTCTCCTTAAAATTCCCTTCCTGATCTTTAGCAAATCTTAAGAAACTACAAAGGCATAATAAAGGCCTGTAATAGCACCTTTGTTTTATAATTTATTCAAAACACATAAAACAAAGCAAAATGAAAAAGCTATTAATTATTCCCATTACATTTTTGGCAGCAGGAAGTTTTTTTCTAAACTCTTGCGGAAACACATCATCTGAAAAAGGTATGAAAGCTCCGGTACAAAACAATTCGGATACTACCACCCAAAAAGAAAAGAAAGAAAGCGACAGGAAAAAAGAGAAAGAAGAAAAAGAGGAAAAAGAAGAGAAAGAAGAAAAGGAAAAGACATCTTTTGTTAAACCTGCCAGTTTCATAATTAGCAATAATGCAGGTACAACAAACATTGAAAATATGCAGACTGTTTTTAAAAGCGAAACTATTACAAGTGCAAAATATGCAGCCTATTCAATAAAAGCTGAAAAAGAAGGATACCATCAAATTGCGTTGTTATTTAAAGCAGTTTCTACGGCAGAAAATATTCATGCTAATAATCATAAAGCTTTGCTAGAGCAATCGGGTGTTGCTGTTCCCATAATTAAACCTGTATTTACCATTCATAATACCAGGGAAAATCTGAAAGATGCGATTGCAGGTGAAAAGTACGAAATAAAGAAAAGCTATCCGGAATTTGTAACGGAAGCTATACAAACGGATAACCAATTGGCAATGGCGAGTTTGACCTATACTTATAAAACAGAGAAAAGGCATAAACTATTTTACAAGGCAGAATTAGTTGCTTTAGAAAACAATGCAGAGAAATACTTACCCTCCGAATTTTATGTTTGCGGTAACTGTGGCAATACTTATCATACAACAATGCCTGCCAATTGCAGTAACCCAATGGCAGCAGGAGAAAATTTTATTAAAATTAATTCACTTTAAATTTTACAATTATGAGCCAGGCACATTTGCATTTACTAATTACGCACCTTCCAATATTCGGTTCCCTCATAGGCGCCCTTGTTTTGGGCTACGGACTTTGGACAAGGAGTAAACAAACAAAAAATTCAGCCTATTTTATTTTTATCATTTCTGCCATTGGTGCAGGTATCGCATACTTAACAGGCGAAGGCGCTGAAGAAGCCGTGGAAGACATACAGGGCGTAACAGAAAATTTGATTAAAGTGCATGAGGACGCAGCGCTGTATGCTTTAATAAGTCTGATTGTCTTAGGTATATTTTCTTTGATAGCTTTATTCGTAAACCGTTATAAAACTTCATGGATAAAATCCACCTCCTTCATCATACTTATTGTTTCGCTGATAAGTTTTGGACTGGTTGCAAGAACGGGCTACCTGGGTGGTCAGATAAGGCATACTGAAATTTCCTCCGGAGTCATTCAAAACAACGGCGGAGGCAAAGGAGGAGAAAAGGATGATGATTGATAGGATAATCCCGTTTTAATATTCAGCTATCATAAAGAGAATCCTTCATGCAATTGAAGGATTTTCTTTACATTTTAAAATCAATAATAAAATAATGGCTACTCTTACAAATAAGAATATTTGTATAGGCACTTAAGCATCCCTATTGTTTTAATTGTGGTTATATAGCCGAAATTTCTGGCCTGCGTTAGTGTCCGAATACTTCTTCATACAAACTACTTCATAACTAGTGAAGCACTTATAATGCGCCGGTGAGTTAGCCGCAATCTTTTTTTGGTTTACAATCCTTTTCTCTATTCAGGTGGAGTCGCTTTCCGTTCAGAAAAAAACAAATATTACACAAAGTTACGGCCAGCCAAAAAAAAACAAAATAAACCAGGCTAAGCAAGTCGGCTCAACAATAACTCGCCAGCTCTCTTTTTTTATTTTTTACTTAAAGTTCGGCAATTGAAAGGCTATCTGTAAAAAAATAAAAATAAGGCTTCAGCAAAGATTTTGAAAAGTAGCATTATGGTTTTTATTTGGTTTTTGTTTGGACTTAGGCCGTGGTGATGCTGCATATTTATTTTATCATTTTTAAAATTTTATGTTATGTATCATTTACTAAGTTACACTGCATCTTGTCAGGTTTGGGTTTGCGCTGCTAATGGTTGGCATATCTATGTTAGTCATGGCGTTGTTATTGGTCGTAATCGGTATCCGCCTCCAGGTTCTAAGCGTTGGTTAGCAATGCTTCCTTAGTTTTAGCCCGCCAGCTGGCGGGCTTTTTTTGTTTTGATAGAAATTGTTTTAACTGTTGCACAGATAGAAGAGAAGTTGCCGGGAACGCCTTATCCCCCATGACTTTTACAGCAATTGTCGTTCCTCCAATAGCTGCAAATGAAAACCCCACCACAGCCAAACGCAAACAAATAACGGCTCGTTCCTTACCATTAATTTTATTTGCGTATCGGTGCACCCAACGCTTCTTTCATATTGTGGCTGACGCCTTTCTGCTTTTTTGCTCCGCCGCTGCGCTCTGGTGCAAAATTTATTGGGTTAAGTTGTCTGCGGTTGCAGCACCCTATAATAAAAACACACACCACACTTAGCCGCCGCACACTAAGCCTGCCGAAGTGCGGCATGGTTTTGCCAACCCTTCGCTGCCCCGCAGTCCGTCGGCTATTTTATTATTTTTTTATTGGTAGCTACGCCATTCTATAGTGAAAAAATAAAAAAGCCTCCTCCACATTTTTAGCGCGGTCGCTACGGCGGTTTTCTTTCACTGCAATCGCCAACGCAAAAACCGCCTGCTCCCTTATGCGCCCCCTGCTGTTGTCTTGCTGCACTGGTACAGCCCTTTGAGTTGCTTTTTGTGTGATAGCCTTGCTTATAGCTTCGCTATGCGATACCACACAAAAGCAGCCACGTTGTGTTGCGGCCTTCATGGCTTGCCCCTCGTCGTTCCGCTTCGCTGCACTTTATAGTCGGGGCAAGCTATTACCGTCCTCACCCAGCAATACAAGGGCGCAGTTGGGGGCGGTAACTGGCTATCGCCGCAGGAAGTGAACGGTTGAATTTGAACTTATGAAAAAGGCAGGAATACAATTTGAAAATTAATTCCGAAGAAATGGATTTGTCTGTCAACAAACCATCCAAAAGAACAAGGTTAAAAAAAGGCCGCAAAAATACCAATGCAGGCTAACGCACAACTCCCTTAAAAAAAACAAAAAGACAGCCGCCATAAACACAGCCCCAACACACAGCCCTGTCATTTATGCGGCTTCTGCTTTTGGCTTTTTTAACTGCATTGCTAATACAACTGCTTTCTTTTTTTTCCTTTTTTCTTTTAAAAATAAATTTTATCAAGATGAAAAATGCAAATCACTTCTTTGGCGCAAGCAATGGTTCAGAAAATTTCTATTGCCACAAACCCTCATTGATGCTTTACACTGATGGTGTAAAGGAATTGGCAGACGGCTGCAGCGCTTATTGGCTAATTGATTTAATTATTAGCCATCAATGTCACAGGGAAATAAATCTTGAACGGTTCCAGGTGTGGGATTTAAAAAGGATGCAGGATAATGTTTTTACAATCCTTGCGACAGATGGCAACCACAACAAAGTAACAAGTCAGGTAATCCCTTTCAGTGATTTTCCTTATGACCTTGCGACGCTTTGGCTGGTAGATGGTTGCCTTATGTTGCCAAGCGAGTACTAACAAAAAGGCCCTGCCGATTGGCAGGGCTATCTTTTGAACTGAAGAATGAACAGCTTTATTGAAGTTTAAAGGCCACTTACTTTAACCAACGCTAAAGGATTAAATGCGCCTTTTTTCGATGGATACATTTGTTCGTTTACCTCCTGATAAAACTCAATACCTAAGGCAAGGAATAACGGATGTGTACTGTTTTCGGTAACAGTGTTTGCAAGGTTGATTACTGCGGTTGCAGTGGTATCCCAGGGCAAAAACAGCAGTTGCCTGGTTATCCATGACGAAGGTTTCATTTTCAAAATCAATCTCTGCACCGACAGAAACAATTTTAAAATGAGTAGAACCACCGGGAGCTGCAAGCATGTTGATGGGAACAAATGCAGGAATATTTACAGTAAGTGTACCGGCCACCCTGTCAATGGTTCCAATGAATGGTGCATACAAGGTTGTTCCCAGTTTACCATTTTTGTTAAACTCAAAACCTTCCAGCAATTCAGCTTCGCCATCAATCACATTACGTTGGCCACGGGGATTGGTAACGTCAGCCTGAACCACTTCAACCATTTTTTGTGTAAGACGTCCAACCATACGGCTGTCCGCAGCATTTTGCAAC
>JBBRSV010000139.1:0-11489 GCA_038245055.1 Chitinophagales bacterium
AAGCAATGGCGATGTGACATCAATATTACTTTTAAGAAAAAATGGCCGGGCATCGAGCCCGACCATTTTTAGCAAGAACTTCGCTGCTGGCTTCGTTCTATCAATATTATTAACAACTGACACAGTTTATTTTACACTCCCCATTTCCACTTTTATATCACTGCTGTGTGCTTTGTTACGCTTAGCATCTTCGAATTTACGTACCGATAATTAAATGCAACCAAAAACTCTTGTAATAGAAACCCTTTTTCTTTTTAGGATTTTGCGGGCAAAATAATAACAAAGTCACTCCCTTCAAGTTCTTTCGTGCTTAATTTAATTTCACCCCCGTGCGCTTTTATAATATCATAGCTCAAGCTCAAACCCAATCCTGTTCCCTCACCTGTTGGCTTTGTTGTAAAGAAAGGCTGAAAGATTTTATCAACCACTTTTTGAGGAATACCATTACCATTATCTGCGACTTTAATTTCTACTTTATCACCCATCTTTTTTGTGCTGACTGAAACTGTCGGCTCATATCCGTCTGCTTGCCGTTTCTTCTTTTCATTCACTGCATAAAAAGCATTGTTGTATAAATTCAATAACACTCTTCCGACGTCTTGTGGAATGAGGTTGATCTTGCCAATTGTACTATCAAAATCGGTTTTAAACTCGGCATTAAATGATTTATCTTTTGCTCTTATACCGTGAAAGGCTAGACGAAGATATTCATCGGCTAATGCATTGACATCTGTTGGTTCTTTTTGTCCAGAGGAACTTCTGGAATGTTGCAACATTCCTTTTACAATAGCATCGGCACGTTTACCATGATGGTTTATTTTTTCTTCATTACTTATCACATCGTTTGCAATAGCCGTTACTTCAGCTATATTTCCCTTGCCAGCTTCATCTTTTAATTCAACGAGCAACTCCTGGTTAATTTCAGAAAAATTATTTACGAAATTTAACGGGTTTTGAATCTCATGTGCAATGCCTGCAGTGAGTTCTCCCAACGATGCCATCTTTTCGCTTTGTATTAATTGCGCCTGCGCTGATTTTAATTCACCCAGCGTACTTTCAACTATCTCCTTTTCTCTTTTTAGTTCCAGTGTTCGTTCTGCAACTCTTTTCTCCAAAACAATTGTTTCTTTTTCTAATTTTTTGGTACGCCACTTTATAAAACTCCAAATTGCAAGTATTAAAATAAGCGCATACAAAGTATAGGCCCACCATGTTTGCCACCATGGGGGTAGCACTTTAATTATAATTGATCTTTCTGCATTAACACCATAGCTGCTGGCAGTTTTTAGCCTGAAGGTATAATGCCCCGGAGGTATATTAAAATAATAAGCTGATTTTTCATCGTGCACATCTCTCCATTCTTTATCAATACCCTCCATCATATACATGTGCATATTATTTTCGGGATCTGCAAAATGTATAGCGGCAAAATCAATTGAAAAAGTATTTTGATTATGATTAAGAATAATCTCTTTTGCATCTTCCAGCGGTAAAGCAAACTGCTTATTACTGCCATTGGTTAAAGAATGATCATCAATTTTAAAATCGGTAAGAACAACCTGCGGGATTGTGGAATTAAATACTTCCTTAGGTGTGCATATATAATAGCCATGAGGGTTACCAAAAAATATTTCTCCTCCTGATGTTCTGAAAGTGGGCTCATACGCTAAAGTTCCCACATCAATTGTACCATACTTATCGCCAAATATCTTAATTTGATTTTTTGATGGATTAAGCCTGAATATACCCAACGTAGATACTCCCCAGATATTTTTGTCTTCATCTTCGGTCATAGATTTGACTTTCGACTTTCTCAACTCTGAATATTCCGGCCCAGCCTGTATAAATGTATCCAGGGAATCATTGCGATAATATAGCCCATCGCTGGTACCAACCCACATTTTGCCAGCACTGCTTTTAAAAATATCCCAAATAATCAATCCCTTGAAATAATGTTTAAATTTTTTAGTTGTGGTGTTAAAAAGATCAAGCCCTCCTTTTTCCGTATCCCACATACTTATCCAAATGGTTCCGTCGAAGTTGTTTTTAAAACGTATAGGCCCTCCTATTGAAATACTATTTGTGTCATCAGGATTATTTACATAATAAGTTATTATATTGGTATTGTTGTTTTTTATTGCGAGTTTGCCGTATAAGCCATAATAGGTTTCATCCCTTGTTTCAAGTATATTAAATACACCTCCTTTATAACCATTATCAGTTAACTTTGGGTTATAAAAAAAATGGGTAAACTTATTTGTTTGAGGGTTAAAAAGATTAAGGCCATTCAGGGTGCCGACCCAAATATTTCCGTCTAAGCTTTGTTTTAAAAATGTTCCCATGTTTGAAGAGATAGAAAAAGAATCAGCTGAGTTATGCAAGAATTGTTTTTTTTCTCCCGTATTTTTATTTTTTATTTTTAACCCATTTCCAACTGTATTTAACCACAAGTTACCTGAAGAATCTTCCAGGAAATGGTCAACTGTGTTTTCCATTTTTTCTTCTGTAAAACCAGATTGATAAGGATCAACCCTGAAGAGTTCAGCTTTTTCATTACTAATCCACAGTTCACCGTCTATTGAGGAATAAATAGCCCAGGAGCTGTTATCAGTATATCCGCCGGGCCTTTTTTTATCCTCGCTGTTAAAGTGATCTGTTCTTTTTGTAAGTGGATTATAACAAATAATACCATCAGAATAGGTGCCTATCCACAACTTATGGGTAATATCTTCGGTAATAAAAGTGATATGATGCCTGCCATCAATGATTTTGACTGGCGGCGTGCTCAATTTTTCAGGGTGTAACGGGTCATAATTGTATCTTTCAAATGTTCCTTTTTCCCTGTCCATTAAATGCAATCCATTATTATCGGTACCTACCCAGAAATTATGTTTACTGTCTTCAAATAAGGCCCTCACTTTATTACCCGCAAGGCTATTGGGATTATTTGGATCATGTATATAACGGGTAAAAGTGCCGGTTTCTTTATTAAACCTGTTCAGTCCGCCTTCATTTGATTTGCCGTCAAATTCAAATCCAGTCCCAACCCACAATATACCGGCTTTATCTTCATATAACGAGCGCACAATATTGCAACTTAGGGAGGTAGTATCAGTGTTTGAATGTACAAAATGTGTAAATTTTCCTGTAGCAGGATCAAATCTCGCAAGCCCGTCTCCGCCAATCCAAACTATACCTGAATGATCAATAATCATGCAGTAGCCAAAGCCGCCTACCCCAGCAGGAAAGCGGTAATGAATAAATTTGTTTGATGTATAATCATATTTATCTACTCCCTTCAATACAGGTATCCAGATATTACCGGAATGATCTGCCGCAATACAATCATTATTAAATTTTGCAACTGAATTTGTATCGGAAGGATTGTTGTGAAATATTTTCATGTGATAACCATCATAGCGTACCAGGTTGCTATTGCTCTGATCATCAAGCCACATGTAACCGTATTTGTCCTGTGCCATGCTTACCACCTTGCCTAATGCATAATTTTTTATTCCTCTTACAATATTAAAATAAGGCTTTACTACCTGTGAAAAACTGCTTTTCACAAAAAGAAGCAATAAAATAATTATTGTGTTTCGGTTATAAGTCATTACTTTTTTTTGCCAGAATTGAAAATATTTTTAATAACCCGGGTTTTGAGAAAGGTTGGGATTTATAGCCAGCTGTTCAAATGGAATAGGGAATACAAGATATTTCGGATCGCTTTGATAATTTTTTTCCTGGAAAGGAAGAAGGAATTTTTGAAAGCGTATCATATCCTGCCTTCTCCAGTTCTCCCACCATAGCTCTCTGCCCCTTTCATCGAATACACTATCCAAGGTTGCGGAAGACATGGGGCTTGCCCCCCTTGAAGGATCCGTTCTTACAGCATTTATTAATGACAAAGCGGTAATGCCGTAAGTACCTGCATTGGTTCCGGTTCCTCCACGTAAAATGGCTTCCGCTTTCATCAGCAACACATCCGGAAAGCGGAAATAAACAAAATCATTTTGAACCGGGCCATTATTCCCATAAAAGTTCGTGTAATCAGGTGCATACTTCACGGGTCTTATCCCAGGCATTAAAATATTGGGTCCTAGTTCAACATTTTGTACTTCGGGTGTATAGACTACGTGAAGGTCACCTTGGGTAGGGTCAACCAGGGTATCATCGGTGTAAAGATCGTATTGCTGGCCAGTTAGAAATCCAACATTAACCCTATTTCCCGGATTAGGAGGGGAATTAGGATATACATAAACCGCCCCCCTTCGTTTATCATTTGGCTCAAATTTGGTGTAAAAATCCTGCAAGGTTGTAAAACCATTCGCACCTCCCAGATAACTAGGGGGAACTGCATAATATAATACTGCCAACCACGCTAACGCTACCGAGTAGTTGCCATCTCCATTACTCTTTTGCGTAAAAATGTTCTCCGTGCTTTTCGAGCCATTATCAGGTGAAAAATTATCAAAATAATTTTTACTGAAATGAAAATTATTGCTATTGATAATGGAATCTGCAAGGTTGATAACTTTATTCATATCTTTGGGATCAGCAACCGGCGGACTGACTCTATTGACATATATTGCTTTGTTCAGGTAACATTTCATAAGCAATGTTTTTGCAGCATAAGTATTAGCTTTGCTGGCAGGATCATCAGGAAGGTCCGGTTCCACAGCATTTATTTCACTAATTATATAAGTCAGGGCATCAATTCCTTTGCGAACTTTTGCTGCTTGGGTTAATGTGCCACCCGGGTTGCGATAGGGAACCTGATCAAACATATCCAGCATCCAATACATGGCCCAGGCACGCAGAAACCTCGCCTCGGCTTGCTGCTGCCGGGTTGGTTTAAATTGCAGCATATCCGTTGCTGCAAAAACAACTCCGCTGAGGCTATTAAAGCAATCATGAATTACAGGATTATTCGGGTCATACTTCTGTTGATGAAATACTCTCCACTGGCCATTATCATCCCAGTTACTACCACGTGTAGGGGCGATGGCTTCATCCGTCGTCATATCCGACAAAGCAAATACCTGTAGGTAACTCGTGAAAGTAAATTCTAAGGAATTGTACACACCCTGTAATAATATCGCAGGAGCAAGACTATCGGTGGATACCTGGCCAGGGGAGAGGTTCCCTCCCAATTTTTCATGCAATTTGGTACATCCAAATATTGTAACCACCATTGAAAAAAGAATTAATGCAATATATTTCCTTTTGACTGCACGTTTTTTATAAGATATCATAAAGAAAAATTTATTCCAAAAATGATCGTTCTTGCAGAAGGATATCGCACTTCATCAATGCCCAATGAAGGGACACTATTGATACCATGATCCACATTTACTTCGGGATCAAATCCCGGGTATTTGGTTAGCAGGAAAAGATTCTTTGCTGTTACATATACATTCACTCCGCTAAATGACTGCGCAACTTTCCCCATGTCATAAGAAAAAGTGAGGTTCGCCATTTTCAGGTAATTGCCATTTTGAATATACCGGGAGGATGGCGATTGCGATGGGTTTGCTAAAGATTCTTTTATGGGATTTTTAAATACTGACAGCGCTATATTGCCTCCCATTATCCCGGCAACATTTAGATGATTATAAAGAGTTGCATTGTAAATCTTCTGCCCAAAACTCCCATAGAAATTAGCTATTATAGAAAATCTTGTATACCTGAAAATAGAGCTAAAACCCAATAGTGCTTTTGAGTTGGGATCTCCCACATAATAAAATGTGGACCCATCATCCTGGTAGAGGGACTGCCCGGTAGATTTATCAAGTCCGAGAAATTTCCTGGTATAAAAGGCGTCCATCGGGTGACCATTTTGTATGATCTCAACGGGGCCACTACCAACATTACCAGTAAATACCGGAACGGTAAGGCCAGAAACGTTATTCTTAAGAAAGGTTGCATTGGCAGATAGATCCCAACTAAAATTCTTGCTTCTTACAATAGATCCGTTAATCAAAACTTCAAGCCCTTTGTTGATGATTTGCCCATCAAGGTTTATCCATGTAATGGTTGTACCGGGAGGAGCTGGCTGAATTGGTGGGCTCGGAAATAATAAGTTAGTCGTGGATTTATTAAAATAATCAAGCGATCCGGAAATCCTATTTTTGATTATTGAAAAATCAATACCGATATTATACTGCCTGTCTGATTGCCATTTCAAATCCGGATTTGGATTGTTTTGTTGGACAAGCCCCCCGTTGTTTTGAAAAGCATACAATGCCTGGGCAGACCCTGATGGGAATTCCTGGTTGCCAGTTTTACCCCAACCAGTGCGAACCTTGAGTGAACTAATCCAATCGATTTTAAAAAAACGTTCTTTGGCTATATTCCAGGCTGCGGCAAAAGAAGGGAAATATCCATATTTGTTATTAGCGCCAAACTTCGTAGAACCATCTGCTCTGAAAGTCGCCGTTAATAGATATTTATCCTTGTAGTTGAATATTGTTCTCCCAAAAAAAGATTGCAATTCATACAAAGGGTCTAAGTAGGAAGATATGTTGCGGCTCCCCGCATCAGAATACTGGATATAGTTGGTATAATCTATTCCATAGTTTCCAAACCCTGTTCCTGTCGGCCCAGTAGCATTGATTGTAAAACCCTTGGTGGTAAATTTCATGTATTCATATCCGGCAACTGCATTCAGACCAACTCCTTGAAAAATTTCTTTATTAAGGTTTAAAGTGTGTGTGATTTGTTCAGTTGTTATTTCATTATTTTTAATACTGGCATTTCCTCCGTGGGGAAATCCCTGGTAAACTTCCATTGCCTGGTTTACAGAGGACCTTGAAATACCCGCACTGTAGTTAATGCTTACTTGTAATTTATATTCGAGCCAGTCAGTGAATTTATAATATGGGGAGATGCTCCCAAGAAGGGTTGTTACTTTTAAGTTGTCTTTGAGATATTGAGAAAAGGCCAAAGGATTCACACCTTCACCCGGGTCAATCCTGATTGAGCCATCCGCATTTCTTAATGCGGTAGTAGGGTTCCAGGTTAACCCAAAAAATACAACTCCCGCATTTCCGTCTGTAAGATCAGATCCATCCTGTATATATTGGCTTGAATTCAAATGAAAATCGATCCCCAACCGCTTACTCTTTAAGTATTTTACGCTTGCTGACACGTTTGCCGTATACTTTTTAAAACTTGTATTGGTAACAATTCCATCCTGGTGTAAATAGCCTGCTGAATAACGGTATTTGCCATTTTCATTACCGCCGTTTCCGGCTATGGCATAATTTTGCTGCCATCCGCTTTGCAAAACTGCATCTTCTCCGTCAGTATTTTTGCCTTTATCAAATGACGGGTCTACGCCATAATATTGTAGCGCCTGCCTATACTGCGTCGCATTTAGTACATCTATTTTTTTCAAAAAAGAAGATTTACCCGATGACATGACCACATCAAGTTTGGGCCCCCCAGCTTTGCCTTTTTTGGTGTTGATGATCACCACGCCGTACGCTGCCCTCGAACCATAAATGGCCGTCGCCGAGGCATCTTTTAAAACATCAATGGAGGCTATATCCAGTGGATTTAAAAAATTGAGTGGGTTGTTATCGGCCTGAAGTGACCTGCCATCTAAGGGAATACCATCTACAACATAAAGGGGTTGACCGGTTCCAGTCAGTGACGAATTACCCCTGAGCCTGACAGTTATTGCACCACCAGGTGAGCCATCATTAGAAGTAATTTGAAGGCCTGATACTTTACCTTGTATCAATTGATCGGGTGAAGTATAGTTCCCTTTATTAAAATCCTTTTCTGAAACAGAAGCTACGGACCCGGTAAGATCCTTCCTCTTCGACGTGCCATAACCAATAACTACAACATCACTTAGGGTGGAATACCTGGAAACTAATGCCACGTCTATATTACTGAAAACTGATACATCAATTTCCTGTGGCAAATAATCAATAGCCGAGATGGATAATTTTTTTACCGATAATGGAACAACCAGCTTAAAATTACCTTTTAAATTAGTTTGAGTACCTGTTTTGTTTTCGTTGGAAATGATGGACACATTCGAAAGAGATAATCCGTTTTCGCTGTCGGTCACTTTGCCGGTAATTATTTTATTTTGAGCTGATCCAAAGAGCACTAAGAAAAACTCTGATAAAATCAGGCAAATTATCTTCGACAGTTGGTTCTGTTGCATGAATCGCAAGTTTAGATGGAGAAGGCAATATGGAGATAATCAGAAATAATACTTAATTCTTCACGAGGATAATGTCTTTCAAAAATCGAAAGTGTGATTTGTCATCAGGCTTGTTAAATGTAAAGAAATTTATATTATGCGTCAAATATTTCGCAGACATCTTTTAATGATTGTATCATATTCAACAAAGCGGCCGGCAGATTATACAATTAAAACTATGCTTAAAAGAATTGATAAAGTTGGTGACTTGTTTTAAGATTTGTTGAATGTAAAAGTTGGAATGAGTAAATCAAAAATTTTATCCTGTTATTTATAGGCTCGCGTTTCGGTATTGTTAGACCTTTGGCACTTGAATAGTCAGTATAATACTAAATACAATTTTGATTCATTAATTAATGGATGATTACTTTGATTTGACGGTTATTCATAAAGGAGACTGACTCGTCCTAAAAAAAGTTTGCAGTTTAATAGATAAATCCTGGAATAGGTTTACAGGGTCATTTTGATTTTGAAGCCTTCATCACCCCTTGTGTAAAGTGCCATAAGAAAACATATAACTGACTAAATAGTCTTTCTTATCTTGTGTTAGAAATGTTGTCTGCCTATGACAAAGTCGCATGCCATGATATTTTTTCTATTTTTATTAAAGTGCATCATTTCACAACAAGTACTGTATAGAATTTTTCAGCCATTCTTTACTACCAAACCCACAGGGCAAGTCACCGGCTTGGATTTGAGTTATGATATTATTAAATCACATGGCGGGAAATAAGCGTGCAAAGTGAAGAAGATACAGAGGCTACCTTTACTATTGAATTTCCTATTACTTAAATTTAATAAAGACATTATGAAACATGTAAAAACAATTGCTTTCTTTTTGGCATTATTTTTTTGTGTACAAATTAATATTGCATTTTCGCAATCACCGCGATTTAGTTTTGAAAAGTATATTGATAAAGGAGATACATTATTATACCGGCAGCTTTTTCCTGATGCAAATCCACTACGCAAATATCCACTTGTGATCTTTTTGCACGGCTCTGGTGAACGGGGAAACGATAATGAAGCACAATTAAAATGGGGCGTGATGAATTTCGCAACGGATGAGAATATGATCAGGTACCCTGCTTTAGTTATCGCACCGCAATGCCCAGAAAAAACTGGCTGGTCAAATTTCTCACGTTCCGATATGAAGTTGCAAACTGCACCAACCAAACCGATGGAACTTTTGATCGGGCTCATTAAAAAACTGATTAAAACAATGCCTGTTGATACCAACAGAATTTATATTACAGGCCTCTCCATGGGTGGTTACGGAACATATGATGCAATTGAACGCTATCCAAATTTGTTTGCAGCTGCTGTACCCGTGTGTGGTGGTGGTGACACCTCTAAAGTGGCTTCCATAGCACATTTGCCTATGTGGATCTTCCTGGGTGCGGAAGATCCTGCCGTCAATCCTATTTATTCTTTGAACATGCTGGAAGCTTTAACAAGATCCGGCGCGCATCCAGGTCTTACGCAGTATCCTGAAGTGGGGCATTTTTCATGGCTCGGTGCATATAGTGACCCATTAATGATGGCGTGGCTATTTAGGCAACGTAAATAAATGGAATGCATGTTTCATTAAGAACAAATCTGCCCTGGCCTTGGTTCGTGGCATGCGAAATCAATCTCTATACATCACCATGAAACAGGTTATTTAAAAATCCAAATTCATCCACATCAATTTCATAAAATCTTGCTGATGAATAATCCAAATAATCTTTGGCGCGATTCCACTTACCGCTAAGCACATTAAAGTGCATGTAATCCATCTTTTGCTTTGCAAAGGCCCTGCTATCTATTTCTACACCCAGGGAATCTCTTTGCCAAATTTCATTTTTTTATTTGCTGCGATGGTGGCTGTAAATAAATAGATTCTATCAATTTAAAAATAGAATTTGCTTTGAATTTAAATACACTAATTTAAGACGCTAATTTAAATTTAAAAGAGTTGTTTCGTGGTCCACGAACGATGGCGAAGGCCCGACCTGTTTGCCCATTGGAGTGTATGCCCCGCTTATTAATCGAAAACACATCTTGAAGAGCCTTATGAATCGAGAGGTTCACGTACGGTTCTGTGAGGCGCAGGAGGTGAAAGTCCCCTTGCTTACTCGACTGGCTGTGAGTGCCAGTCTTAGTAACGTCCCGGTGATCAAATAAAACTCAAAACTCTATTCCAAAACTAATCGGTATTTGTGTTTTATATATTGATTGTAATATGATCCCATTGAAGGCGCAGCTTTAAATTGTTTCCAAATTTCAATAGGGACGCCTTTGTGAACGTATTGATAGTTTCTATTAGTCGTATAAATAAAATAGCCGGTAATCCCATCGCAACTATAGTACCTTGCTGACGTAATCCAAGAACTTCGAGAAGTATTAGCTTTGTCTGCAAATTTAAATGTGCTATGCTCGATTTCGGATATGGCTTCGTTATAAGAATTAAAATATGAAGGCAGATCCTTGCAGCTTTGAGAATGACAAGAAGATAACAGTAGTATCAGATAGATCAGGCCAAATAATCTTTTCATAAAGCAGTTAATTTGGATTTTGATACATGTCAACTTCTTGTTTTTTCTTTAAGTTCATATCGAATAAAGTAAGATTATATGAAGCTTCTTTATTTTTGTTACTGCAAGTTGCAATTACAACCATAGTATCGCACTGCCAGGAATAGGCATAAATAATTGTCGTTCCTTTTATATATTTTTTATCGGATATAGAGGGAGAGCCGAAAAGTGATTTTAATTCTGTCAAAATTCTCTCGAAAAAAAGAGGGTAATTCTTGGACGTAAAAGCAGGAGTGTTTTTCACAGGGAATAATGTTGATAAAGTAATCTCCACAACTTCATTAGACCTGTTACATGAAAAAGCAATCTGATCAAATTTACTCCCAAATTCAAACCAATTCGCAAATCTCTCCAATGGCTTCACATCCGAGAAAAAGGAATAGATAACATATTTTTTTATACCTGAGCTGATTTCTGTCGAGTCAACGCCAAAGAATTCCTTTAAAGAATCTGGGAAGGTTTCTCCAAACTTAATTCCGTGAAATGTTCTAAAACCATCTAAAGTGGAACAATCTTGTGATAAGGCTGAAACAGAAATGAATAGAAATAACGTAAGCCATCGTCCAACCCATCTATCCTTCTAAGCAGTCTTCCGTTTTTTTCCAGTTTTGAGGAAGTAAATCTGCCAGGCTTTTCACATCATAATCAGGCATGCGTATCAATACATCTTTAAGCCAGGTATAAGGATTGAT
>JBBRSV010000140.1:0-11281 GCA_038245055.1 Chitinophagales bacterium
ACTTAATCTTAAACATTCATCACATAAAGCATTGATATCCGTTAGTTCCTTTACGCCTTCGCTTTTTCTTGAATGTTGCAGCATACCTTTTACAATGGCATCAGCTCTTTTACCATGATGGTTTATTTTTTCTTCATTCTCTTTAATATTATTGAGAATTGCTTTTACTTCATTCATATTCCCTTTATCTATCTCCAGTCCGGCTTCATCAATCAATTCTGTATTTACTTCTGAAAAATTATTCACGAAATTCAACGGGTTTTGAATTTCATGTGCAATACCGGCAGTAAGTTCACCAAGGCTGGCCATTTTTTCGGATTGTACAAGTTGGGTTTGTGCCGCTTTGAGTTTGGTGAGTGTTTCTTCGGCCTTTTTTTTCTGGCCTTCAATAATGAGGTTTTTTTGCTGCAAGTCTTTATAAGTAAGGCTGAGTCTTTTTTTGTTGCGGTTAATAATCCATACAATAACTAATAAAGTCAGCAGGGCTGCAAATGCTGAAAATATAAGCCAGCGCTGCTGCAATGTCTTACGATCAAACTCCAGTTCTTTTTTTGAGAATTCATTTTCAGCTTTATAGTTTGCAGCTATGCGCTCACTCTCCAGGCTTTGCAAACTGTCAGAATAAGTTTTAAACTTTCTAAAATATTTAATGGCATTTGTTCCATCACCCATGTCTTCATAAATATTGGCAACAACTTCGTAGGCATCACGCAGCAGCTGCGTCTGACCCATATCCTGAGCCTTTTGTAAAGCTTTCAGCCCGTTTCCCAATGCCTCTTTTTGCTGACCTTTACTATTGTAAACTTTTGCCAATCCAATCAAGGCTTTGCAGGTAGCTCTTGCACTACCTTGTTGTTCAGATAGGGAAAGGGCATCTTGAAAAAAATCAATGGCCTTTTGCGTACTGTCTAATCGGAAGTAAGTGTCGCCCAAACTATTAGTAACAGCTACTAAAATACCCGGATACTTTTTGAGTTTTACCAGTTGGTATGCTGTGCTCAGATTTCGCAGGGCTTTGGCAGGGTTGTTTTGTTCCAGGTTTACTTCTCCCAGGTTATTATAGGCCAAAGCGATACTTGCGGTATCCGCAATTTCAATTGCTATCTTAAGCGTTTTTTGATAAGCAATTTCGGCTTCATCCATTTTGCCCTGGTAAAAATTGATAGTTCCTATATTATTCAGGCCGCTCAGGATAACTTGTTTGTTTCCAACAGACTCCGCCGCCTTGAGTGATGCATAAAGTTTTTGCAAGGCTAACGGATAATTTCCCTGGTTTAAGTATATAATTCCTATATTTCCAAGTAAACCTGGCAAAGCTTTTTTATAATTAATCTTTTGTGCCAGGTCGTAAGCCTTTTCATAATATTCCAAAGCTTTTTCATAATCTCCCCTGGCTTCATAAGCATCACCATACGCATTAAAAGCATCCGTCTCTCCAATGCTGTAGCCGGATAATCTGCAATCTTCTGCAAGAGCTGGTAATATATGTAATGCAGAATCAGGATAGCTGTCGGCATAAATAAAAGCAATTTTGTTAAGTGTATTCAGATAGTCTTTATCAGACCGGTAATCTTTTTTTATTTCTAATGTCTTCAACTTTACTTTTAACTGATACAGGTTATCCTGTTGTGCAAGCCCAAAAGCAGGCAACATAATGCAGATGAATATTTTCAATATTGGCTTCATACAGGCAAATTATACATTTGGTAATTGAATAATAAATGATACCCCTTCATTTTCTTTCGTCTCCACTTTCAATTCGCCGCCGTGTGCTTTTACAATATCATAACTCAAACTCAAACCCAATCCTGTTCCTTGCCCTGTAGGTTTCGTGGTAAAGAATGGTTGAAAGATTTTATCAACGATGTTTTGTGGAATACCGTTGCCGTTGTCCTTTACTGTTAGTATTACTTTATCGCCCATCTTTTTTGAACTTAATAAAACGGTTGGCTGATAGTTTTCTTTTGTTATTTTTTGTCTTTCATTCACCGCGTAAAAAGCGTTATTGATGAGGTTTAGCAATACTCTTCCAATATCCTGCGAAACGATATTTATCTTACCAATACCTGCCTCATCGGCAGACAGGCTTTCATCAAAATCTGTTTTAAAATCTGCGTTGAAAGATTTGTCCTTTGCTCTTAAACCATGATAACTCAATCGTAAATATTCATCACACAAAGCATTGATGTCTGTAGGTTCTTTTATTCCTGTGCTTGTGCGTGAATGTTGGAGCATGCCTTTTACTATTGCATCTGCACGTTTGCCGTGGTGATTTATTTTTTTTTCATTTTCTATCATATCGTTTATCAATGCTTCCTCCAGCTTATCATCTCTCTCTGGTTTTGGCTTTAAGTGTTCTGCTTTCAGCTCTTCCAATATATCTTTATTTATTTCACTAAAATTGTTTACAAAATTTAACGGGTTTTGAATTTCGTGTGCTATACCTGCCGTTAGTTCTCCAAGCGAGGCCATTTTCTCGTTTTGTATTAATTGTGCCTGGGTATCTTTTAAATGTTTGAGAGATTGTGTAAGCTCTACAGTACGTTCTTTAATTTTTTGTTCAAGCAATGAATTTTGTTTGCTTATTAATTCTGCTTTTTCATGAGCCATTTGCAAAGCTCCAGCCTGGGCTTCTTCCCGCTCCTTTTTGTAAATATTAATACGGTCTGCCAATGCGAGAGAAAGCAGCATTACTTCAATTGCAGAGCCTATCTGCATTGAATTAATGTAAGACATAACCGGCAAAACATTTACCGTTTCCAAAATAGCAGCAATAAAGCCTGCTATAAGAAATCCCCAGGCTACCAGGTAAAATTTTGCAGGATGGTAACCGCCCCGTAATGTAGTAACACCTGCTATCAAAAAATAAATAGCCATTAGCATAATACCTGCCTGCGCCAGCATAAGTGCAATTATTTGAAATGGTGTAAACACAAGGATGAAATCAAGAATGCCCCATGCAATAAAAATGTTGGAGAATTTATGTAAGCGGGTTGCCAATTTTCGTGTATGCAAAAATTCTCTTGTAAATAATGTTGCTGTGAGCATAGTTAATGCTGATGACGCAACAGCATATTGATTAATTACCGGTGTGCCCGGCCACAGGTATTCAAATACATATTGAAATATCGTGGACATAAACCAGGTAATGCTCACAACGTATGCCGCATATAACAGATATAATTTCTCTTTCGTTGAAAAATACAGGAACGAGTTGTACAAAAAAATGAGCAGCATAAAGCCAAGGTAAATGCCTTGTATAAAATCCAGCTTATGCGTGTCTTCCATAAATGCATCAAGTGTACCAACCCTTAGCGGAAAGAAAAATGGCTGCATTGTTTTTGTACGCAGGAAATACACCTGGCTTGCACCCGCAGCTATATTTAATGGAAAAAGGAATGTAGTTACTTTAATGGCCCTTTGCGAAAAAACATAATTGTCTCCTGATAATTGTATTTCCTTAACCTGGTTACCATTTACTGCATACAACGCTATACTGTCAATAAATGCAGAACCAATTTGAAGATAAAACTGCTGATCAGCAGTTTTTTTTACGACAAACCGAAGCCAAACTGCATCTGCCGTGCTACCAAAATTTGGTGCATCCTGGCTATATACTTTAAATTGAGATTGAATGGCAGGTTGCAATATTTTTTGAATATTGGAGCCATGACCATCACGAAAATATGAAGTATATTTACCAATAGACTTCGAGTTGCTGGTGTCTTGAAGATGTATTATTGGTTGGGCATTTATTCTCACTAATTGTAGCAGGAAAAAAATTGGCAAAACAACAAACTTCATTATAACTTTTTAAAATTTTTGTTTAATATAAGTTATTAACCAGAATTCTTATGGATAAACTTATAAAAAATTCTTTTACACGATAACCAATACACTCTATAATCCTGCATGCAAATGGTGGATGAAAATTTACAGCAACTCGAAACTGAAGTTTGGAATTATGTGGAAACACTTCGCGATAGTCCTGAAGCAAGAATTGAATCCAGGTATGCTTTTTATAAGAAATACGGAGACGGAGATAAATCGGAAACTTATGGCTATGGCGATGCTGAGATTGCCTTTTTAGGTTGGGAAGAGCGATGCGTATTAAGGCCGCCTGATGCCCACCCACCCGGCAGTGCGTGGTGGAGCAACGTGAACCTCTGGTTCATTTATCTTTCAGAACTCGGAGCCAAAGCGTATGAAGTTGCTTTTCCAAAAGATAAACTTCCTTCGCCTGCACAATTTTGGATGCGCTTTATTGAAAAGCCAAACCCGCAATCGTGGTACAAGGCCCATAACTCCAGCATCATCAATGGTTATATCAAATACCCAAAGCTGGCTGAAAAAGAAACCATACCTGAAAAAATATTCATCAATATGGTTTTATACAGGTTGTTGTATGCTCAGTCAATGGTTGAAGGCCGTTTCCTTTTTCCAAAACTTGGTAAAATTCTTGGTGATCCCAGGGGAAATTCAGTTGAGTTTATAACCCACATGGATGCATACTATCCTGACAGCTATCCTATGTCAACAAAAGATATTAATGAGGTGCTTGGAAAAGTGCATAGTCTTGGGGAACTAAGCGTTAAGTTTTTAGATGATGTATTAATTGAACCTGAACTTACGCATTTATACCAAAGAGCTTCTGAATGGAACAATAACCCCGAACTGAACACGCTGATCAAACATCACAAACCTGCATACCCAAATGGTGAAAAGCTACCCAACCCTTCCAAAGGTTTTATAATAAGGGTAATTTTATGGCTAAGAAAATTATTTTTTAAAAAATAGGCCCTTATAAAACATATGGAAAATCAGAAAAAGAAAATAGCAATACTTGGTGGCGGCATGGCATCGCTATCGGCTGCACATGAATTAACTGATTATGAAGGCTGGCAGGATAAATATGAAATTACCTTATACCAAACAGGCTGGCGGCTTGGAGGTAAAACATCAACAGGCAGAAGCAAATACGATCGCATAGAAGAACATGGTATCCATATTTTACAAGGATGGTACGATACAACGTTCAGGCTTTTGCGAAGTGTATATGAGGAGCGAAAAAAAGAAAATCTTGCGCCAGGCAGCCCATTGCAGGATCTTTTTAAAGATGGGCTTGTTGCCAATAACACAACCTTGCTTACTGAGTTTATTCCACAAATTGGTAAGTGGATAAACTGGCCATTGATATTACCCGAAACAACAGAGCAACCCGGCACTGGCGAACCATTAGACATGTGGTCATTGATAAAAAAAGGCATGGCGGTAATGTTAGAAATGCTCTTGGGCAGCCCTTATGAAAAAGGTGTTAACCCGGTTGCTGCATGGATATTGGATCATTTTTTTCCGGAATATAAAAATGGTGTAGAAGAAAAGCAGCAGGAGAAAACGGGCTGTTTGTACTTTTTCATGAAACCCTTTCTCAAAAAAGATAGCGCTGCAAACCACTTTATTGATAAAGAGATTGCCCACATAATGGAAGCAGCCCGTTTGTTACATGAGCCAACCAGCAGTAACAAACATAAACATCATAGCCTTATATTAACTCTTATTGAAAAATACATTAAACATATTGAACAGAAAGGATTGCCTTTTGCGGAAGACCAGAAAGAACACCGGCACATTGCACTTGCTATTTGTTTTGCATACTATAACATCAAAGGTATTTTGGAAGACGTGTATAATCCCGATACCAAGACTTTTGATTTCAACAAGATCAATAAATATGATTACCGGGAATGGCTTGGCAAACAAGGCGCACCGCAATGGCTGGTTGATTCTGTTATCGTTCGTTTTTTTTATACAGGCACTTTTGCCAATCTTGTAAATGAAACGGGGGGCGCAGTAGCTGCCGGCACGGCTTTGCAATTCTTTGCAAAATCATCTGGTTACAAAGGTTCATTTGTTTACCAGATGGTGTACGGTACCGGCGATGTTCTCGTAATGCCTATGTATGAAGTTTTAAAAAACCGCGGTGTAACATTTAAATTTTTTCATACAATAAACCAGGTGCATCATTCAGTAACAGGAGCAATTGAAACGATATCCTTTTCCGAACAGGTGCAGCTAGCGGTGACTACATATGATCCTGTTAAAAAAATTGACAATGATAAACTAAGTGTTTGGCCGGCAGAACCCTTGTACGATCAAATTAACCCAAATGATGTTGAACGTTTAAAAGCCGGGAAGATTAGTCTTGAAGACCCATGGGCTGAATGGGCAGACTTTAAACAAGGACAGTTAATAAAAGGTACTGACTTTGATGAAGTAATACTGGGCATTCCTTTAGGCACTTTAAAAACTATTTGCCGCGGGATTATTGAAAAGGAAGAACGATGGAAATTAATGGCTGATAATGTTATTACAACGCCTACACAATCGGCACAACTTTGGTTTAAGCCATCTTTAAAAGAACTTGGATTTGATATTGCAAAATGGGGCCTGCCAACAGAGTTTGCTGCACCAAATGTGGTAGTCTATCAAAACCCAATGTATTCATGGCTCGATAGTTCATTGGTTTTGCCAAATGAAGACTGGCCTGTAGATCAGCGTCCTAAATTCCTGGCGTACTTTACCGGCCCGTATGTGTTGCGAAGGCCATTACCATCTTTTTCTGACCATGCTTACCAGGCAAGGGAAAACGAGCGTTTAAAAGATGCTTTTGAGCAATGGTTGCAGGATAATGCTGCCTGGTTCTGGCCTAATGGAGCCACCTATTTATATCCACAGGGATTAAATTTCCAATTACTGGCAGATACTGAGAATGCTGCAGATGGCTATTCAAGATTTTCCAACCAGTTTTTCAGAGCTAATGTAAGGCCAACTGATCATTATACACTTTCAGTTCCCAACAGCGATCTATACCGGTTGAAAGCCGACGCCAGCGGTTTTGTGAATATGTTTCTTTGTGGCGACTGGATTGATTTCGGTGGAAACGTGGGTTATATTGACGGCACCATTCAATCGGGTCAGCAAGCGGCACAAGCGCTTCGTTCAAAAATGAATTTGGGCGGGCACAAGGAAATATGGTCTGAGATTAAAGCCGGCAATTAGTTTTTGCGGAGTCTTTATTATAATAAGTTAACAGGATTATGAAGGTAATTGAATAATAAACTCACTTCCTTCACCTTCCTTTGTTTCCACCTTTATCTCTCCGCCATGTGCTTTTATAATATCATAACTTATCTGAATCACGGATTTAAAATGATGTAAGGATTGCACCGATTTCATTTTATATTTTATTGGTTAATTATTTTCGTATTCCGTGAAATAATTTAATCGTGTTAATCTGTGATTCAGATAATGGGCAATAAAATAATAAACTCTGTCCCTTCCGCCTCCTTACTTTCCACTTTTATCTCACCACCATGTGCTTTTATAATATCATAACTTAAACTCAATCCTAAGCCGGTTCCCTCTCCTGTTGGCTTGGTGGTAAAGAATGGTTGAAATATTTTATCAACAATTTTTTTCGGAATGCCGTTGCCGTTATCCTTCACCGTTAGTATTACCTTATCACCCGTCTTTTTTGAACTTAAGAAAACTGTTGGCTGATATTTTTCTTTTGTTATTTTTTGCCTTTCATTTACCGCATAAAAAGCGTTGTTGATGAGGTTGAGCAACACTCTTCCAATATCCTGCGGAACAATGTTTATTTTACCAATGGAGTTATCAAAATCTGTTTTAAAATCTGCGTTAAAAGATTTGTCTTTCGCGCGAAGGCCATGATAACTTAATCGCAAATATTCATCACACAAGGCATTTATATCTGTCGGTTCTTTTATGCCTGTGCTTGTGCGGCTATGTTGCAGCATACCTTTTACAATTGCATCTGCACGTTTGCCATGATGATTTATTTTTTCAAGGTTTTGCCGCACATCATTTAAAATTATTTTTACTTCTTCACTATCTCCTTTTTCTATCGCTTCATTTATTTCATCAATCAATTCATTACTTACTTCAGAAAAGTTATTCACGAAGTTTAAAGGGTTTTGTATCTCATGGGCAATACCTGCGGTGAGTTCACCAAGACTTGCCATTTTTTCGGATTGAATTAATTGGGATTGGGTTAACTTAAGTTCATTCAATGTTTTTTCAGCCCTGTTTTTTTGAATATCAATTTCTTCTTTTTGTTGTTGCAGAAAAATATTGGCTTTTTGTTTTTGCCGGTTGTTTCGGTAAAGAATAATAGCAATTAGAAATAATATCCCCAGTCCGGCAAATAAAGCATATTGTTTCATTTTGTTTTGATAACTAATTTTGGCAACCGCAATTTCCTTTTGATGTTCTTCTTCCTGTGCAACTAATGTCTGAATGGCTTCTATATTCGCTGCACCAAACAAAGTGTCTTTGTAAGCATCAGCTACTTTAAGGTAACGAAGTGATTCCTTTGTATCTTTTTGTTCATATAATTCTGACAACAGAGCGGCTGCATCCAGAATCGTTTTCTTTTGGGAAATCAATTTAGATTCTTCAAGACCTTTCCCTGCATAATCAATTGCAGAATCCGGTTGATTTTGTTTTTTATAAAATGCCGCAATTTTATTGTATGCAGTTGCTGAGGCCCTGCGTTCATTATTTTTAAGAGCAATCTGAAGGCTTTTTTGGTAGAAATTTAACGCCTCGCCAGGTTTCCCCGATTTCACTGCTACATCTCCAAGTGTTTGATAAACCAAAGGTTCTTCGCGGTTATACTTTTGAAAAGTTTTAATAGCCTTTTCCTCATAAAGATTGGCCGAATCAAATTGATTCATTCCATCAAATGCTACTCCCATATCGAAAAATGCATAAGCCAATCCTTCATCATTTGTTGGCTCAACGATAGAAATATAAGTTCGCAAATAAGTTAAAGCTTTTGGATAATCTTTCAGTATGATATAAGCTTCTCCAATACCATCAAGAGCTCCTCCGGCCAGGCTTTCTAAATGATGCTCCTCTGCAAGTTGCAATGCCTTAAATCCCAATTCCAGCGATTTTGGCAGATTGCCCTGTTGTTCCGTTACAATGCACATAAATGATAAGGCCAGTATTTGCCCCGACAGGTAATTAATTTGTTGAGCCGATTGAAAAGCCTGTTCTCCATATATAAGTGAAGAATCTGTATTTCCCAAACGGTACAATAGGCATAGGGCTATTTGAGCCTTAATCCTGCTGGTATCATCTTTGGCGATAGCCAATTGATGTTGTAAGCTATCAGTCGCTTCTTTTGTTTGGGCAAAACCAATACTAAAGATAAAGGCAAGAAGAATGGTCAATGTGAATGTCTTTATCATTAATTGGTATTAATCGGTAATTGAATAACAAACTGACTCCCTTCACCCTTCATCGTCTCCAATTTTATCTCTCCGCCATGCGCTTTAATAATATCATAACTCAAACTCAACCCCAATCCCGTCCCCTGCCCTGTTGGTTTTGTGGTGAAGAAAGGTTGAAATATTTTATCAACTATATTTTGAGGAATACCATTACCGTTGTCCTTCACCGTTAGTATTACCTTATCACCACTCTTTTTTGAACTTAAGAAAACAGTTGGATGATAAACTTCTTTTGTTATTTTTTGCCTTTCATTCACCGCGTAAAAAGCGTTATTGATGACGTTGAGTAACACTCTTCCAATATCCTGCGGAACAATGTTTATTTTTCCAATGGAAGTATCAAAATCTGAATTAAAATCTGAATTAAAAGATTTGTCTTTCGCGCGAAGGCCATGATAACTTAATCGTAAATATTCATCACACAAAGCATTGATGTCCGTTGTTTCTTTTACACCTGTGCTTGATTGTGAGTGCTGCAACATGCCTTTTACAATTGCGTCTGCACGTTTGCCATGGTGGTTTATTTTTTGTTCATTTTCTTTTAGATCATTCAAAATATTTTTTACTTCTGCAATATTTCCTTTATCAATTTCTTCTGTTGCTTCATCAATCATCTCCGTATTGACTTCACTAAAGTTGTTCACGAAGTTTAACGGGTTTTGTATCTCATGTGCAATGCCTGCAGTGAGTTCTCCAAGGCTGGCCATTTTCTCTGATTGAATTAACTGGGCCTGGGTCGATTTTAAATAGTTTAATGATGCATTCAATTCAGCTGTTCTCTCGCCAACCTGTTGTTCAAGGGTTTCATTTTGGGAGGCCAGTAACTGTTGTTTTTCCTGCTCCTGCTCCAGGCCTTTTTGAGAAAGCTCATTAACCTGTATTAATTGTAGGCGTAAATCACGGTTGGCAGATCTGAACTCCCAAGCCAGGTGAAGTGCGAACGTTAACGGAATTCCTAACTGCGGAAAAATCATTTGTAATAAAAGCAATTGCGGTGTATAAACCTGGAACCAATTAAATACATCAACTACAATGAAGAAATAGCCTGCCTGCTGTATAAGAAAACCAATTAATAAAATCCAAAACCCGGTTGCTTTATTTTTGATACCTAGAACAAACATCCGGATGATTTCAACATATCCGAGTATTAAAACAATACCTAATAAAAAAATAACATGCGGATTTAATACAGCAACCACGCAGACGATCATGCAGGCAACTACAAGCCATGTGCGGCGGGGCATATTACCTTTATAATATAAAGCATACAGTACAAGTAATAAAAAGAAATTAAGCCATGTACCAGCTATTGCCCCCGTATTACTCGCTCTCAATAAAGGACCCCATTCACTTTCTTCAAGCGTAAAATAAACTGAGGTTAGTACAACGGAAACATCGAGCAGCAAAAACATAGTGAGCAAACTGGCTAAGCGCTTTGGATAAAATAGCCAAATGAAAAAAAAGTAAATACTAAATATAAAGATTATACCTACCGAGACAGGCACATCGGAGAATTTTCCATGCCATGGTTGTGGAATAACGTCCGGAGGTGACATTAATAAACGGAAGCCTTTATGTGGATTTGCATAACCAGGATTATTTGCATGGAAGTTTGAATAGTGTACAAGTAATTTATGAGAAGCCTGGCTATCTAAATCAATAACGATAGCAGTACGTGGTACGTAGATTTTTTCATTTTCTATTGAATTTCCAACCACGCCATATCTGTGGATTAATTTTCCATCAAGAAAGATTTCCGATGCACCGAAATGGCCCATTCGAAGTGCAATGGGTTTACCTCTAAGCGCCACAGGCACGTTAAAACTTTTCTGATACCAGCCGGCTCCCTGCATTTGCAAAGGCTTCCCGTTTTTGTTTTGCAACAACCCGGTGTTTGCAATCTCCCAGCCGGTGTCATTTGAACCTGGCGCAGTCAAATCATCTCCGGGATGAAATAACCA
>JBBRSV010000141.1:0-11263 GCA_038245055.1 Chitinophagales bacterium
GTTGTTATTATCGAAAACAAGACCTACGCTGCAATAGTCGGTAATTTATCGGCGCCTTATATTAATGGGCTTTTGGCAAATAGCCACACGGCATCCTTTACGCAATCAATTTCATCAACGCATCCAAGCCAGCCGAATTACCTGATGCTTTTTTCAGGATCTACCCAGGGAGTAACAGATGATTATGTACCTGCGAATCTACCGTTCACGACGCCAAACCTGGGGGCTGAAGTTGTAAACGCAGGCTTAACTTTTATTGGCTATTCTGAGGATTTAAATTACACAGGTTCTACAGATTCTATTGTAGACAAATATGTGCGGAAGCATAATCCTTGGGTAAACTGGCAGGGAAGCGGCACTAACGGTATATCGTCAAATGCAAACAGATCGTTCAGCGATTTTCCCTCAGATTATAATCAACTTCCGACGGTATCTTTTGTTATACCAAATTTAGATCACGACATGCATGATGGCACTGTTGCCGCTGGTGATACCTGGCTGCAAAATAATTTAGATGGCTATATTCAATGGTGTCTTAATAATAACAGCTTGTTCATATTAACAACCGATGAACTGGATAATACGTCGTCTGCAAATGTGCTCACTTTCTTTACGGGGGCCAATACTCAGGGTGGAATTTATAACCAGCTGATTTCACACTATAGTGTTTTAAGAACGATAGAAGATCTATACACTCTTCCTAATGTTGGAGCCAGCGCCGGCGTGCAACCTATCAATGCTGTTTGGTTAACTGTATTGCCGCTTCAACTTATAAAGTTTGATGCTTCATTGGCCAATAATATAGTAAACATTAGTTGGGAAACTGCTAATGAAATTAATACCAAACAATTTATTGTAGAACGATCAACCTATGATGGAAACACATTTGAAAGCATCGGTAGTTTGAAGGCAAAAGGAACTGGTGCGCTCAATAATTTCTATAAGCTTTTTGACACGCGACCCGTTGTTGGTTTGAATTTATATCGATTAAAAGAAATAGATGTTGATAATAAAATCCAATACTCAAAAATTGCCGCAGTTACTTTAAATGGGAACCATTTAAAGCATTTTATTTATCCAAACCCGGCAACTGGCTTTACGAATATCTATTCAAATAGTATCGGGCCAAAGTTTACCACAATTCAACTTATCGATATAAATGGAATGGTTTTGAAAAAATTGCTAACGGAAATAAGCAGCAGTGTTCCGGCAAAATTGGACCTTGACGTATTTAGCAAAGGGGTGTATTTCATAAAAGTTGAATCTGGTAACATAACAACCATAAAGAAGATAATCGTAAAATAACCAATAGGTTTTATTTAAGATGTCAAATTTCTAAAATATTTTTTAGGATTATTTATTTAGCCTGCAAATCCTTATACCATCTATGATATCCAAAGGGGCGTCAGCCCGTCCATTATATTTTAAGCACATTTAAAACCTTCCCTAAAGTATCTGTAATATCAAGGTAGAAATTGCTCGTAAAACTTGTTTTATCCTATTTTTACGCAAAGCATATATATGAAATTATTAGCCTCGTTTTCGTTGTTCTGTCTTTGCCTTGCTGGATGTAAGGGACAATCCGGATATAATTTTATTAAGCAAAACACTAACAATACGCTGCTGTGGAAAATTAGTGGCAACGGTTTGAGGAAGCCCAGTTTTCTTTTTGGGACATTTCATTTAATGTGCAAGGATGATATTCATTTTAGTACCCAGCTTAAAGAGGCCGTTAAAGAAAGCGATGTAGTTTATATGGAGCTGGATATGGATGATCCTTCTACATTGTTAGGCGGTTTTCTTTATATGAATATGAATAACGGCAAAAAGCTTTCTGATCTTTACACACCTGAAGAATATAAAAAGCTGGAACATTATTTTAGTGATTCCTTAAACACGCCAATAATGTTATTGCAACGAGCCAAGCCCTATTTTTTAGTGGCACTTTTATACCCTAAAATGATGAATTGTTCATCTGCTTCCGGGGTTGAAGAAGAACTATTAAAAATTGTAAAGGAGGATAAAAAGGACGTTAAAGGTTTGGAAACAATTCAGTTTCAGGCATCAGTTTTTGATAGCATACCATACGATAAACAGGCAAAAGAACTGTTGAAAAACATTGATAGTTTTTCAGTTTATAAAAAAGAATTTGATGATGCGCTGATGCTTTACAAAAACCAACAACTGGATTCAATGCAAAATATGGTGGACAATAGTGAATTTGGATCAAAAAAATATGAAGACTTACTTCTAAATAACCGGAACAAAAAATGGGTAAAGGAATTAAAAGAAATTACAAAAAACCAAAGTGTATTTGTGGCAGTGGGAGCGGGGCACCTTACCGGTGATTATGGACTTATTAACCTCTTAAGAAAGGAAGGCTATAAAGTGGAGGCTTTGGTAAATAAGTAATTACAATGATTGAATGATTTTAAAATTGAAAATTAATTAGCAAAAGAATTTTTTGAAATGAAAACTGTGGCCGCGTTTTTAATAGTAATTTTTATTTCAAGCTGTAATAGCACTGCTAAAAAGAACCATACAGATATTCATGAAATTGCAGGTATTACTTCTGATTCTTCAGTCGATTCAATTTCGCAAAATAAAAATCAGGATCCTGCAACAATAACAATTCTTAAGCCGGGGAGCGATACCCTTACAGTATCGTCTTATGTTGATGCCAGGGAACAAAAAATTATTTCGATAAAAATTTCTTCAGGCCATCAATTATTTGCAACAGTTCATAAAAAAAACAGGAGATTCAACCTAAGGATAAACCAAATTGAGATGCCTGATAGTACTTTTGACGGGCCGTTTGGAGATAGCCTGCATTATCAAATTAAAAGGCCCGGAGTTTATAAATTTAGAATCGGGCCAGACCTAATGGCAGATGGAAACCGCGAAGGTGAATTCATTTTTAAGGCTTGGGTAAAATAAATTTTAAAAAATTGTTCGTTTCAAACAATCTCAAAAAATAATGAAAGTTTAAAAAAAATAAACTTTAAAACTGTTCCAACTTACTAAAGAAAAAGTCTCCCTCAATTTTTGCATTTTCATCGCTATCACTTCCGTGAACTGCATTTTCGCCGATTGATGTTGCAAATAATTTTCTAATAGTTCCTTCGTCAGCCTGCGCCGGATTTGTAGAGCCTATCAATTTTCTGAACTCTTCAACCGCATTTTCCTTTTCAAGAATTGCTGCAGTAATAGGGCCACGACTCATGAACTCAACCAGTTCTCCATAAAAAGGCCTTTCCTTATGCACCTCATAAAATTCGCCGGCCTTTGCAGGGGAAAGATGCGTCATCTTCATTGCAATTATTTTAAAGCCAGCCTCATTTATCTTTTGTAAAATTGCTCCTGTATACCACTTTTCCGTAGCATCAGGCTTAATCATTGTAAAAGTTCTGTTGGTCATCGTTTGTTTTTTGGGAGGCAAAGCTAATGAAATCAAACCAACATTTATCTATATCTAAAGGACATTTTAACAATTAAAAATGCGTGGCCATTCATTACTTTAATTCATCAATTATCTCATTAAATCATCCTTTCATCTTTTTCCCAACTTTTTTTCTTCATAAACCAAAAAGAAACCAAAAAAATAACAAGCCAATAAACTAACTCATTGGTCCAAACGATAGCGAGAGAAAGCTTTAGCTTAGTTACTATCGTAAACGTGTAGACGAGATAAAATAAAATCGCAGCAAGCTCTATTAAAAGATTCATTTTCGTTTTGCCGGTACCGGTTACAGCATTCAGCCATACTGCTGCAATACTCATCATAATCATTCCGAGCGAAACCACGCGAACCACTGGAAGCGCATCATTAACAAACAAGGCATCTTGCCTGAAAAGTCCAAGAAAATGTCCGGGAAAAATATTTAAAACCGCCAGCATACAAAGCGTTGTACCGAGACAAAGCAGCATTGTTTTATGAACTGAATGCAATACTTCATTTTCGCGCTTTTGCCCAATTAGATTGCTGACCATGGTGTTGGATGTGCTTGCAAAAGCCCAGATCATAATACCCATTAATCCAAAAATATTGCGCATTGCGTTTGAAATGGCTTTTGCCCTATCGCCATACTGCTCGAGCAGGATAAAAAAAACAAGCCACGTAACGGTGCTCAAAACAAATTGCAACACTAGCGGCGCAGAAATCTTCAAGACTGCATTAGAATAAATTTTATCATATCGGAAATTTTTAAACAAGTCAAATTTCCTTTTTAATCCCATTCTGAAAATAACAATATATACAATGATCATTCCTGCCATTTCAGCAATCACCGAAGCGAAGGCAGCGCCGTTAAACCCAAGTTGTGGAAACGACCACACACCATAAATTAGGACATAATCGAAAAAAATATTAATCACCGCCTGGCCAACTGTACCCACCAATAGGTACTTGCTATTTAAGGTGCCAACCAAAAAAGCGTTTCCAGCCTGGAACATAAATAGGAAAGGCAATCCCCACATTCTGATTCGCAAAAAATCCATTTCCTGTCTAAAATTTTCTGCCTTAACAAATGGCTGCAACCAATAAGGTGCAATAAACCAGGTGAACAACATACCACCGAGTGCAAACCAAAGTGCGATCCGAATTCCTTGTGCGAAAATTTTATGAATATCCTGCGGCCTGCCTTCTCCACCTTTTCTTGAAATCATCGCCTGTAGAGCGTTTCCGAGGCCGTTGCCACCTACCATCAACACCAGGTAATACACACCGGTAATTCCTGCGTTCCCAAGTTCTTTGATGCCGAGACCACCTAAAAAAATATTGTTGGTGATAAAATTTACATTGGGAATAATAAGTGACGCAGATATTGGCAGAGCAATTTGTAATATTTGCCTGTTCGTTACTGAAACTTGTAAATTTTTATCAATAGAAGTATCCATAAAATTTAATAAACCTATTCTTAATTTATCAATTCCAATAATAAGGCGTGATATTTAGATCTGCAAAAAGAGTTCATTTTCTTGCCAAAAAACAAGACTCAGAAAAATATTCTATTATTGCGGCAGGAAATATCATTTGAAACCTGTATTTGAAATATTGCCCGATACCGTGGACGCAGAAAAATCCACACTTGTTTGCGAAATAAGCAACCAGGGATTTTCTTATGCAATAAAAAATGTGGATCAAAATATATACGTTGGCGTAGCTGTTTTTCATTTTAATAAAAATGCAGTTGGCCAAAATGATGCAAATATTTTGCGGGAAATAATTAGCCGGCAATCATTGTTATCGCAAAATTTCAAAAAGGTATGTGTATCGTTTTCTTATGGAGAAAGTGTGTTGGTACCATTTGAATTGTATAATTCAGCCGAGAACGAAAATGTATTGAATCTCATTCATGGAGATATACAAAACAAAGCTATTGTGCTGACTGATTTGGTGGCCGAAAAAAAAGTCTATAATGCATATCGCGTACCCGCAGATATAATAAAGGTACTAACAGAAGCATTTCCTAACGCAGCAACTCGTCACCAGTACTCAGTTTTGTTGAAACAAACCTCTGAAAATGAAAATAAACTTACAGTTATTTTCTATCCTCAAAAAATTGTGGTACGGTTAATTAAAAACGGCAGCGTAGAATTTATTAATAATTTTGATTACCGAACTGCCGAAGATGTATCCTATATTTTATTGAATGTTTGCAAGCAATTTGAAGTTGCAAATGTGCCGCTTGAGGTGAGTGGATTGATTGATAAAGATTCAGGCTTGTACAAAGAAATTTATAAATATTTTGAACCTATTGAGTTCGCAAAACTTTCAGCGGACAGTAATTATGTTGAAGCAATAAATCAACATCCGGCTCATTATTTTAGCCATATTTTTGCGTTTGATACATGCGAATAATTACCGGAAAATATGGAGGCCGAAAAGTTCACCCACCATCCAAAATGCCTCATACGAGGCCAACAACTGATGTGGCAAAAGAAGGCTTGTTTAATATAATTCAAAATAACCTTAGCATAGATGGATTAAAAACGCTCGACATTTTTGGCGGTACCGGCAGTATAAGTTATGAGCTTGCTTCAAGAGGAGCTAAAGACCTTACGCTGGTTGAACAGGATCCGAAAATGTATGCATTTATAAAAAAGAATATCGAAGATCTAAAAATTGAAAATTGCCAGGTTTTAAAAATGGATGTTTTTAGATTTTTAGAAATAACAAACGATGCATATGATTTTATTTTTGCCGGTCCGCCTTACGCGCTCAAAAATATTGATGATCTTCCTGTCATCATAAGAGAAAAAAAATTGCTTACCACTAACGGTTGGTTCATACTCGAACATACGCCCGCTAATAATTATGAAAAAGAGCCGTTGTTTAAAACAGCAAGAAATTATGGAACCACGATTTTTTCGATCTTTGTAAACACATAAATTTTTAATGAAACCGATTTTTATTACAGGAACAGGAACGGGAGTAGGCAAATCTTTAATCGCCGCCATTGTTACGGAGGCATTGCAGGCAGACTACTGGAAACCAATACAGGCGGGCTATGCAGAAGGAACCGATTCGCTGTTGATCATGCAACTTCTTTCAAATAAAAAGTCGCATATTCATCAGGAATTGTACAAGCTCAAAATGCCTGCATCACCTCATATTGCTGCAAAAGCTGAAGGAAAAAAAATTAAAATAAAAGATATTCTTAAGCATTTACCGGTAACAAAAAATCAATTAGTTATAGAAGGCGCCGGTGGCCTGATGGTGCCGGTAAACGAAAATGAATTTATGTTGGATATTATTAAAAAATTAAATGTGCGCGTTATTATCGTTAGCAAGAACGAGCTTGGAAGTATCAATCATTCTCTAATGACTGCGGCAATTTTAAAAAGAGAAAAGATAGATGTTGCTGGTTGGATATTCAACGAAGACTATTTAAACTATGAAAGTGATATAACTAACTGGAGCGGATACCCGCTGATAGATTCGGTAAAACATCTGCCGTTAATTTCCAGGGAAACGGTTAAAACAGAAGCTGACAAGATCAGGAAAAATCTTCAAAAATTTCTATGACGAAACCAGCCCTTAGAAATGTTTATAAAGAAAAGAGAAAGCAACTTTCCTTGGCTGATGTTGAGAAATTTAAAGACCTCATCCTTATTAATTTTCAAAAAATAGACCTTCCTTTTATTTCCGTTGCACATACTTATTTAGCGTCTGAAAAGCTGGGTGAGATAGACACATCCTCAATTACACGGTATTTGGAATTTAAGAATCCGGGTTTAAAAATTTTGGTTCCCAGGATTGACAAACTTTCCGGCGACCTGCATCATTTACATTATCACGATGAAGTTCAATTTGAAGACAATTTGTTTGGAATAGCAGAACCGGTAGGAGGAGAAAAAATTTCAGCAAACGTAATTGACCTTGTTCTAATTCCTTTGCTTGCCTTTGATAAGCAAGGAAACAGAGTCGGTTTCGGTAAAGGTTTTTATGATAAATTTTTATCTGAATGTAATGAAGAAGTAATTAAAATAGGGTTAAGCTTTTTTGAACCTGAGGCTCAAATTGATGACATCAATCAATATGATATACCTTTAAATTATTGTGTAACACCACAACACGTGTTTGATTTTACAGGTAACCGGCAAATTTTTTAAGAAAAAAATACCGCTACACACAGGGTCATTTAAAAGCAATAGATTTTGATGTTCAAAAGTTTTCGTTACATATTATTTCCATTTTCAGTTATCTACGGCTTTATAATTTCGATACGCAATAAATTATTTGACGCAAAAATTTTACGCTCCGCAACTTTTAATTTCCCATTAATATGCGTTGGAAACCTTGCTGTTGGCGGCACAGGAAAAAGTCCGATGACTGAATACCTGATCAGGCTGCTGCGAGAAAAATATAAAGTTGCCACAATGAGCAGGGGCTATAAACGGAAAACAAAAGGCTTTGCCATTGCTGATGAGAACACAACTGCCATTGATATAGGTGATGAGCCAATGCAGTTTTATAAAAAATTTCCGGATGTGGTTGTATCCGTTGCGGAAGAACGCGTTGTTGGTATTCCTCAATTGCTTCATGCGAAACCCGCGACGCAGGTGATCATTCTTGATGATGCATTTCAACACAGGGAAGTAAACGCAGGATTAAATATTTTACTTACTGAATACAGTGATCTTTATACCAGGGATTTTATTCTGCCTGCAGGCGATTTGAGAGATGTAAAAAGCAGCAGTAAACGGGCGCACATAATTATAGTTACAAAATGCAAGTCGCATTTGGCAGAGGAGGAAAAACAAAAGATCATTAAAGAATTGAATCCTTTGGAAACGCAGAAAGTATATTTTACAAAAATAGAATATGCTAGCCCTTATCATTTATTTACGAAGGAGCCAAGATTTTTGGAGGCCAACGACAATATTTTACTGGTGTCCGGCATTGCCAACCCTAAGCCTTTAATGGAAGTATTATCATCGTATGCGGCTACTTACGAAATACTCCAATTTAAGGACCATCACATTTTCAGCGTTGATGACCTTGGAGAAATTAAAAGCCAGTTTTCAAAAATAGCTGCGCAAAATAAAATAATTCTCACAACGGAAAAAGACGGCGTGAGGCTGGCCAAATTTGAACGTGAATTAAAAGATTTGCCCGTGTATGTATTTCCGATCCGGCATAAATTTCTATTCGGCGAAGAAGAGCAATTTGATCAGCAGGTTCTTTCGTTTGTGGAAAGTTATCAGTCAATTGATCTGCCAAGAGAAAATCAATAATCGTATTTTACCATTGCCTGGGCAAAAGATACTTGCGTATTTAAAGACAAATCAGCGTCGTTTGGTACTGGATCAATAATCGCCACGCCGCCAATCGGCTGCCAGCCAAGGCGTATATTTTCTTTAACCAGGCTTTCAAACTTTTCAACTCCTTTAGAACTTATAATCACTACGTAATCAAAAACTTTACTCATTGTAATAATATTTTATGGATTATCTTTTTGCAAATTTATGTCAAGATAAATGTTGATTGAGTTTTTACAGGGATTAATATATAAAATTAACTATGTTTTACTATTGTGTGACTTTTGCGATTAACCTCACTTCAAAGTCACGAATTTTTCCTATAATTTATATTATGTTAAATAGGCGCTACACAGCCCTGTAATTAAGAACTAAGAAGAAAAACCCAACGCTTCTATTTTTGAAGCCCTTACTTGGGAAGGTTCGATCTTTATGAAGTATATTCGAGAGAAATTACGAAGATGGAATATTATGAAGGTTTATTAATTAAATTTTCTAATCATTTAGTTGATAAGGATTTTGAACTATCTACAAAGGTTCAACCTTTAATAGTAAAAGACGATGGGACTTTAAGTTCATTCGCTAATATTTCCGATGAAGATTGGAAAAAAGTGCTTGAATATTGGGATGACTTTAAATCAGGATTTTAAAACTATTTACATCCTTTAAATAGTTGCTCATTGATTTTACAAATTGGAAGCAATGGTTTAGTTATTTTACCTTGCGGGTCTTTAATTATTAAAGTGACATAATTATACCCACTAATTACAATGGGTTTACCTAGTTCAATACCCCATCCATCTCCTTTTGTAGTATTCTCTTCACTCATACCTACAAATTTCCAAACATTAATTTAAACTTCAAAGATATTTATTGTAATAAGAAAGAAACCGCAAAAATCCCGGTTTCGCTGCCGCTTGAAGACATTTTTTCTTCTTAGTTCTTAAGCCCTGCTTTGCCCGCTCTACACAGCCCCAAAAGACAGCCACCGGGGCCAACCTAAATAACATAATATAGCGTTATAAGCGATTTTCATTTGTTCTTTAGTGTGCGGAATTATATGTTTTATTTTCCTTAGCTTTAAATTAAGAAAGGGGGAAAATGCAAGGTAGAGTCTAATTAGTTGCCAGTCTATCAGTAAGGATGTGCGAAAGGCATTTAAACATCATCCTGACAAAGCGAGAGGCTTTGTGCGTATAGGCTTGTAACTATTATATTCTGTCTTCCCCCTTTCTTAATTTACCTTTTAAATAAAACATATAATTCCAGCTTTGGTATGGCTGATAAGATTTTTTTTGTGAATAGATTCTATGGTTAAAGTTGTATTCACAAAAAAAATCTTATCAGCCATATCGGTAAATG
This sequence comes from Chitinophagales bacterium, assembly GCA_038245055.1. Taxonomy (GTDB): domain Bacteria; phylum Bacteroidota; class Bacteroidia; order Chitinophagales; family Chitinophagaceae; genus Ginsengibacter. The sequence continues at coordinate 10,126 of JBBRSV010000141.1, forward strand.
GAAATGCATTATAACGAACTTTTATGTTAAATAGATACTACACAGCAAGCTTTGAAAGAGAAAGAAAAAAAGCTCGGCTTCTGTTTTTGAAGCCCTATTCTATTAATAACTCGAAAGTGTACTATATTGTAAGATGGAAAATAAAAAGCCTGGATCCGTGACAGTGTATGGATTAATTATAACATCGTTGCTCACTATTGCTTCTTGGGGAGTACTTAATTATTTCGAAAACGAAAGAAATAAGGATAATAAGATTCGGGAAATAAAAATTAATTATCTAATAGATGCCTATAGGAAATTAGCTAATGGAGTGCAACGCTCGCCATCAATTGCCGCTTATCATAGAGACCTAGAATCGGCTGTTGCCGATATACAACTTTTTGGTAGTAAGGAAGATATAGACATTTTGATCGATGAATTAAACAAAGCAAAAGACACAGCAAATCATGTACTACTTAATGTAGATGTAATACTTAATAAATTAAGAAATTCACTAAGGAAGGAAATCAAACTTGAGGAAGTTGATTCTAACGTTCAATGGTTTAGATTTTCAGAATCTCCTAATCTCGATTCTTCTTTGAAATTATTGAAGTGATTATATGGTATAAGTATGGCGAGGCTATTTACTCCCTGTGCAAATCCAATCTATAATTCAAAACATTTACAATTTTTTATTCCTATCGTTAACCGATCTACTTAACATAATTCCTTTCCAAACCGCTTTTAAGCATATCATACTTCAATCAATATTTTCCTCTTCCTCTCAATTTATCTGAAAAAAAATTGCCACACATTCCTACAATAAAAAAGCCTCCTTTTACGGAGGCCCTATAGTTTCAGATGCTCGTTCATAAGTCAAGCACGATAAATAAACGTTACATGAAATCGTTTTATTATTTACAAAGCAGAGAAAATTTTCCATGGCACAAAAAAACCCGGAGAAAATTCTCCAGGCTTCTATAGTTAACTCTTAAATTATTAGTTCGCAAACTTCGCATCCGAAGCATCGTATTTTGCCTGGTACTCTTTCACTTTATCATTTTGGTTCAGGCTCTGGTAAATCTTTTGCATAAGATCTGTAATTGATTTATAACGAGACTTATCAGACTTTTTATACCCTGCTTCTTCCAGCTTTGCA
>JBBRSV010000142.1:0-11229 GCA_038245055.1 Chitinophagales bacterium
CATAATATTCCATAGTCTTGATGATGTTGAAAATACTTTGACCGAGGCTTTACTAAACTACCACTTGCAAAAAGATAAAGTGATGAAATTATCGGAAGGATTTTTAACTATTTAGTATTTTTGATAGCGGTTTATTATTAGCTTTGTACGCATTCAATAAAGCAGTCAAGCGATCACTTTCCCCACGAAACAGCCGAACGATAACAGCAATGTTTTGAATATGCTCTTCGGTAAACTCTCTTAAAGACCTTGTAACCTGCCTAAATATATTGCGGGCATCAATAAATAGAACCCTCGGTTCTAAACCTTTTTTCGACTTATCAAAAAACCATAAAGTAGCCGGAAGGGTCACGGTGTAAAACATATTCTTTGGCAGCGTAAGCATACAATCTATCAAGCCATCTTTTATCAGCTTCTTACGAATGTCTGCCTCACTGTTACGCGCATCGCTGGCACTATTTGCCATTACCAATGCTGCCCTTCCATTTGCTTTTAACGAAGTTGCAAACAGGTTTATCCATAAGTAATTTGCATTGGGAACAGTGTTTATTTCTTTTGCCTTTTTTGCTTTGGCGCTTTGCTTCGTTTTGTTTTGCGGTATTCCGTATTCATTAAAACGCTTTTGTTCCTTAACCCTGTCTAAGTTTACTTCATCAACATTAAATGGCGGATTAGCCATTACATAATCAAATCGTTCATAGCTATCATAAGGATCTTCATAATAACTGTTAGCAGGTTTAATCTCACCTCTAAGCCCATTTACAGCAAGGTTCATTCTTGCAAGTTTCACTGTTTCAGGTGTTCGCTCTGCACCGTAAACCATCAGGTCTTTTGTATCTGTATCATGCAGTTCTTCTCTTCTGCGATCTACGAAGTAGGAGCTTTGAACAAACATACCACCTGAGCCACAAGCAGGGTCAAATATGGTTCCTTTGTAGGGTTCAATAATTTCAACCATAAGTTTTACAACACTAAACGGTGTAAAAAATTCTCCACCGCCTTGTCCTTCTGCTAAGGCAAATTCTGCAAGAAAATATTCGTACACTTTGCCGAAAACATCACCTGTTGCATCATCAGGTATATTGGCAAAAATTTTCAGTAACGATTTAGGTAAGGTCCTGTCTTCCGGTGCATAGAGTTTGAAATATTCATCTTTAGGAAGACTGTCCTGCAATTCAGGTTTGTACTTTTCAATTTGCTCCATTGCCTCCTTAATGGCTTTGGCAATATCCTGGTCTTCCGGCAGGTTAAGTAAATAGTTATATTCTGCTTCTTTAGGTAAATAGAAGCCGCATTTTGCAATAGCTATTTCTGCTTCCGATTGTTGCAGCCGGGTGTTTTTTTGTGCTTTCAGTTCTGCTTCTATTTCTGGCTTTATTTTATTGTAACGGATTGAAGCAAACCGAAGGAATATTAAACCTAAAATTGGCGTTCCATATTCACTGGCTTTTAAGCCGCTATCTACACGCAATTTATCTGCAGCCTGCCACAGGTTTGTTTCCAGTTGTTTGAGTTGTTCAGAGGTCATGCTGCTATTTATTTGGTCGAAATCCTTTTATTGCCTTTAAGATTTACAACTTAACCTAATGTTTATGAATTATGAAATTTTTCTTTATTGGAATCTTTTCATTCTTTCGATTTAAACCATATTGGTTGATCAATCATTGCAACCTTATTTGCCGTTAATAAGAGAGAATTAATCTTACTTTTCAAAAGCTTAGGTGCTGTAATCTTTGATCTTAAGTTTTCAGCAATCGTTTCTATAAGTCTTATTCCATAAGCTGCCCGGTCTTCCCCCCATGTTGTTTGAGCAATGATTGCAACTGACCCATCCTTATCCTACTGTTTAATAAATTTTTTAAGTGTCACATAATTAACCTGCTTTTTTATTTAGCGAGATGATTGATTGCTCACTCACACCTTGTGGCATAACAACTTCTTTACTCTTCTCAGCAATTTGCATCTTCAACCGGGCCCTGTAATATGAATGGTTTCCATCTCCAATAAACACCATGTTCCTTCGTTCAGCACTGCCGAATTCCCTAACCATTTTTTCTATGGCATCCTTTTTAATAATTCTTTCATCACTTAAATAATCTAAAAGCTCGAATAAAAGAATTTTTTCTGCCAGGAGTATTTGTCGGCAAGCAGGACACCATCCTGTAAAAGCGTCTTTACTTCAGCGTTATGTTCGCCGGTATTATCATGATAGGAATATTTTGAAATACCTTCTGCAGCATTTATAGAAGCCGCCAATGCTCCCATACCATATTCCTTATGGCACTGGTAGCATAATTGATTGCGGTTACTATATCTTTTTAAAATATCACTGCTAACCTGTAGTAGGGCTTGTTTTCTTTTAATTTTATCCTGATTGTATGCTACCATATGCGTTGCTCTTGATTTAAATTCGAACTTATGACATGGCTTGCCATCTATTTACAATGTGTACTTATTCTTACAATCTTTTTATACCTCTCACAAATCTGTGGATGAAAAGTGTATTGAATTAATCTTATCTTTTGCTAAACTTCCCTGATGCCTGTAAACAAAAGTGCGCTGCTTCGATACCGGATAATTGATGCATGTTTAACCAACCGCAGACATACTTATCCTTCTATAGAATATATTATTACTAAAATTGAAGAACAACTGGGTACTTCTCTGTCTGATTCAATGTTCAACAAGGATATTCAACAAATGAAAAGATTTTATGGAGCGCCGATAAAATATAACCGGCAACACCATGGCTATTGTTATACAGAGCCTGATTTTTCTATAAAGGAATTTCCGCTCACACATGGTGAGATAGAAGCGCTTGATTTTTCTACTGCTCTGTTTCAACAGTTAAAGGGAACCAAAATGTTTCAGCAGTTTGAAAATGCAATAAATAAAGTTATTGAGGGCTATCGCATCAGCAAAATCATAGGTAAGTCAGAGAATCAAATATTACAGATTGAGGAACCATTAAAAACAGACGGAAACCATTGGCTGGAGATCATTTTAAAATCTATACTGGAAAAGAACTGTTTAAAAATTATTTACCAGGGCTTTGGCAGAGACGAAAAAGAACATGAATTTTCCGCCTATTTATTAAAAGAATATCGTAACCGTTGGTATACTATTGGATTCTCAAACAAAGCAAAAAATATACTTGTTTTAGCACTTGATAGAATCAATAAAATAGTGCCTTCTAAAAGTAAATACATAGCTGATGATAATTTTATTGCCGCAGAATTTTTTAATTATTCTTTGGGCATAACACAGATTCATGAAGCAAAGCCGCAAAAAGTTATTTTATCATTTTCACCGGAGCAGGCGGAATATATAATCAGTCAGCCACTTCATCATTCCCAAGAAATTATTGTAAAAAATAATAAAGAAGTTAAGATCGAGATGAATCTGTACATAACACAGGAGTTAAGAATGCTTATCCTTTCTTATGGGGAAAATGTGACGGTATTATCTCCCGATATTCTTAAAGATGAAATTAAAGATTGTATTGGGAAGATGCAGGAGTTATATAAATAAATTATTAAAGAAAGTACTGAAAAATTATTTTTAGCTCAAAATACCGGCCCCGGACTTGTTACGCGAAACTTCTGGGGTAATAATATCTTTTCCTTTAATAAAGATTAGAGGGCCATAAGAATTAATAATTATTCCTGTGGCAATAACAACTGTTAAATATGAGCTATAAAAATCGGTCATTTAACATCTTCCATAACCATACCTCGGTTGTTGTCCGAAAAATCCTAGACCATAGCCTGCTTAATTCAACAGCCATTGGTTGTATATCCACACCATAAATAGAGTTCTGTATAGTACCTAATTTTAATTTATATGCTGCGGTCTGGCTAATTTGTTTTTTAGGGTTTTGCACCTGTACAATTTCCTGTTTAAGGGCAATTAATTTTTGCAGTACACCAATGGGGAAAGTACCTGAGCCACAAGCAGGTTTGCCTCTGTACCCTTAATAAAGCGTTTGGTTATTTGTTCAATTTGTTTTTTGGGCAGGCTGCTATTTGCCAGGCACACAAAAAAGAAAAGCATTTGCGAAATGCTGCCTTTTTTTAAAGTAATAGGCCGTATATCTTTTTGGCTTGCTAACTGCGGATGTGTTTGTACAGAACGCAATACCTCGCCGCCAAACAGTTCCTGTTGCTGCGGAGCAGGGAATATGCTATCCCAATTCACTGTTTCCGTTACGCCAAACTGCTCTATCAATGCCTTACACAATGCAGGATACTCGAGCCTGGTTTTATTTTCTACAAGTTGTTTTATATTAGCCACAGTGGTTATCTAAATAGTTTAATATACTCTTCAAAAACAAACACACGGTTACGTTTGTAACCGGTTTGCTCAATCAGTATTTTCAGTTTTTCAAAGTCCTGTATCAATCGGTGTGCAGTAGAAATGTTTACTTCTAAAGCTGTTGCAATTTCAGCTGCATCTACAATAGGCTTGCTGTACAAGTAGCGCATTAACACCAATGCCAGCGGAACCCGTTTGCCCAGGGTGATAATTTTCTTTTCTTCAACCAGTTGCCTCAATTTAATAATGGCATTGAATGTATCAATGGAGCTTTCTGCTGTTCTCAATACACCTGTTAAAAAGAAGATGATCCATTGTTTGAGGATGTTTTTACTCCGTACCAATGTAAGGTTGTCATAATAAAGCAGCCTGTGTTTTTCAAAAAAGTCAGACAGGTATAATGCAGGTTTGTTGATAATATTATTGCTTACGAGGTAAAGTGTAATCAACAATCTGCCCAATCTTCCGTTGCCATCTAAAAATGGGTGAATGGTTTCAAACTGATAGTGAGCAATAGCAATGCGGATAAGCGGCGGCACTTGCAGTTCATCATTGTTAAGAAACTTTTCAAGGTCACTCATCAGGTCAGGCACTTCATCATGATTTGGCGGAATAAAGGCTGCATCTTTTAAAGATGTACCACCAATCCAGTTCTGGCTTGTTCTAAAATCTCCTGGTAACTTATGTTTACCTCTTACACCCTGTAATAGTTTTTTATGCGTTTGCTTTAGCAAGCGGGTACTCAGTGGCAATTTATCTAATTGGGCAATGGCATAGTTCATTGCTTCAATGTAGTTATGTACTTCCTGCCAGTCGTCTATTTTTTCGGGGGTAATGTATTCCTCATTTTGCAGGGCTTCTTCAATACTGGTTTGTGTGCCCTCAATGCGGCTGCTCTTGGTAGCTTCTTTAGTGATGTGCATTTTGATGAAAAAATCCACATCCGGTATCAGCATTGAAAAGGCATTGAGTTCACCTAATTTCCTGTCCGCCTCACTAAGCAGGTTGTTTATTTTGGCATCATTTATCAGCCAGTCATGGTTTACCATTTCCGGCGAAAAGCTGCTATAACCGTATTGCTTTTTTAATGTACCTGCTTTGTACTTGCCTATATCCATATGTTGAGTTAGTGAAAAACTCCGCCAAAGGCGAACAAGTTGCTGCGAATATAATAATTTATAAATGCAGATTAGCAATTTACTGCAAATAGTTGAAATTATAGTGGCAGATGCCAAAAAGGGCTTAGAGGCAGGGAATCCCTTTGCTGCGATTACAGCAAACTGTATTTGCAGATGCTTATTCACCCGGATAATAGACATACCACATGTCTTGCAATAGCGGGTATAAACCAATTACTTCCTTTCCAGTAAGGTGATTAATAATTCTTTGTTCTGTAAGTGTTGAAAACCGTTTATCAGGATAATCTTTTAGAGTACCGCCTTTTGCTTTATGTTTTGCAAACTCATTCCAATTCAAATCATAGGCTGGCACATAACCACTTTTATTATCTTTTTCCCAACGAATTGCAAAAGCATCATTCCTTCCCCTGAAAAGAGAAAGAAAAATCTTGACCCGTTCGTTAGAAATGTCTGACATAGTCTTAACTGATTTCTTTAGTTGCAAAACTAAAACACAAAGATAATCATGCCTGAAGATTGGTTTTTACTGGACGTTTCTATTTACGTTCTTATCTTTTCCTAACTGACTTTTCAATAATTTTAGCCTCAACCTTCAACCTTTCTGCTTTCTGTAACTGCTCAAAATTTATCTGGTATTCTTCTTCCTTTTCAAGAACGATTTTACGCATATCCGGCCGTGCAATATATAAACTATCTATTTTGTCAAGGTAAATTTGTAATTGTCGCTTTGTAGTATCTAACCTTAACTGGCGATATTTAGTATCATTGGCCATAAAGCTATCCAGTTTACTGCCTGTCATATACCAGCCAGAACATACCAGTGCAAGAGCAAAAAAACAACCCGGCAGTTATCCAGATTGTTTTAGGAACATTACCTGCTCGGTTTTCTACCAATTCTTCTTTCATTGGTTAGTTGTTGTTTGTTTTCATTTGCAAAGCTATTTTTAGAGTCATTCAATGCTTTTAATGTAAAATTTTTGCCGACTTGTGATGCATCCATTTTAACCCCGTTCATTTCAATACCATATCCCCGAAGTTGCCCGGTTTCCTTATTGATATAGCGATGCACTTTGAAGCCTACAGTTTTCAAAGCAATAAAATATTCATCAATAGAACTGAATTTATTTTTTATGATGCCTTCCAAAATGGATTTAAAAAGCTGTTTTGTTCCTACAGGCTTTTCTTCGGCAATGTAAATGCCGACTTTGTTCGCTGCTTTTATTCTTACTGCTTCATTGATTCTCATTTGCCTTATCTCCATGGCTCGTACCAGCTTCATGTCCATTGCAATACTGTCTGCTGCCTTTTGTGTTTTCTTACCGATATAGCTGTCATGAAACAATTTGAAATCTTCCTCCTTCACTTTATTAATCACTAAATGAAGGTGCTTGTGCTCTTTATCTTCATGCAGGAAAGCTATTGCCTGCAATCCCTGCATATTCATATTAGCCAGATATTTGTCTGCTATTTTTCTCCATTGTAATTCAGTGAGCCTTTTGCCGTCTTCAATTGCTGGTGATAGAATCGCATGGATAGTTAATTGCCTGGCATATCCTCTATAACATTTTTGAAGGTCTTCCATTTGCATCTGAAAATCGGCTAGCGAAATTCCCACTAATTTATTGGTATAAATGAGGCTAGCATTTTTTTTTTCATTGTAGGCTATGGTCGCCTGCAGGCTTTTATTACTTTTTGCTTTGCCGATCATAACCTGATTTTTTCAATAACAGCCTGTATAGAATTTTTTACCTGAGTGATTTCATGATTGAGAAGAGGATCAGAAGTTTTTATCATATTGCTGATCCTGCTAAAATTTGTCCTGTATTCAAGCAACAGATTTTTAAACAACCTTATTTCATTTATATCGTGTGCCAGGGGAATGGCTTTTACAAATCCTTCTATAGTGCTCTGGCGGCAAAATTCAGAGAAGCTTACACCAGCTCCCTTTGCTTTCTCTTTAACTTTTTGATATTCTGAAACTGTATACCGTATCGTTGTTCGCTTGTTTAATACATCACCAGGATTTTTCTTTTTATTCATAATTAAAAAAAGTTTAGTTTTTTTTACCTTGCATTACCGCCGCCAGCCATAATGCTTTCCGCCTGGCGGAAAACCTTTTTGAGCGACAGCTCAAAAACAAGATTGAAATCCGCTTGCGGTTTCACATCTTGCCTAAACAACCAACTAACACTAAATCAATAAGATTTTGAATTTCAAGCTTCGGATTCGTTAAATGATGTTTAATAAATAGTCAGTTTGTGATTAATAGGCTGAATTCTTGTTAATCTTGTATCATTCATCTGTCAATTTGTTATATGAATGAAATAATAAAACGCTGGTTACTGGAAGGTCAATTCAGGGTGTATTCTGTGATTGTAAGTACTTACAGTGAAAAAATAAAGGAATTAAAACCCCTTCTGTTCAAACAGTGGCTGGCTCAGGAGTTGGGTATTAGCGAAGAAAAAATAAATCTTGGCAGTTTAAATTCTGCACTTACCCGCAAAAGAAAAAAAGAGGGTAAGAAAGCTCCTTTTAGCACTCCCATTTCTAATCCTGCATCTGCACCCAGTCAGGAATCAAACCAACAGACCGGATTTAAATTTTCTGTCCCAAATGCTGATACGGATAAAAGGTCAAGCACCCGGGAATATTAAGGGTCGTTTACCTTTTAGGATTTCTTAACTTGTATCCATTGCCACAGTTTTATTGGAAGTATTAACCAATCACTTAAATATTTAGGCTTTGTTATAATTCTCAATTTTATTGTTCTCAAGGCCTTGGATTGTTTTTCAAAAAATCAATTATCGCTTTCTTATTCCTGGCTTGATTTGCCTGATAGTATCCTTTATACCATTGTAATTCGGTGGGTAATTTGTCCTGCTCCCGCTTATTTGCTTCGCTATAGAAATAGACTCCCGTTAGTATGCTGGTGGCAAAAATCAACGCCAGACCAAACTTGCCCATACCAAACCAGAAAGCCTGCCACCCGGGCTTTTGCTGATGGAGCTCCAGGGATTTGGTAGAGACACGGATCTTCTCAGCGGCAGCTTCAAGTATTTTCTGCTGCTCAGTAAAATGTTTCTTTTGTATAGCTGATAATACAGCCATAATTGTGATTGAGGTATCATCTAACTCTATTCCATAATGAAGAGATATGCTGGCACGGGTTTTTTTAAAATCGAACGCGGGTTGTGTCATTACATTACAGTTTTGAAAGTTCTTTATTGATCTTTATTTTCTCAACAAATACATAGCTGTCCATTCCACGGCCTTCTTCAATTTTTTGTAAGATGCTTTTATGTGGGGCGGTGGTAGTATCAAAATCGCCAAATGACTTTACAGCAGCAATATGATGCTCACTCAATGCCGCAAATATTTTTAGTTCTTCTACCAGGTGTTGGTGATTGCTAAAGGTGCCCTGGTTAATGTAGATATTGATGTCAAAGATGCCGCCAGCGAGTGATACTATTTTTTGCAGGTAATGGGTACAGGCTTCATAAGCACCTCCTCCTGCAATAACTACATTGAAAATAAATTTGGCATCCAGTTCATCCTGCACCTGTTTAAATTCCTGAATGGTGTAGTCCTTTGAAAAAAGGGAAGGAAGCTGATCGCTTTCCGGAGCACCGAAGTCCAGGTAAAAGCTATCATAATCTTTTTGGGATTCTTCAGCCAGCTTTTCAAAAAGTAATTGGCGGTCTATTCTAGCTCTGTTGTCGAGTAAGTCCACCGTAGCAAACCTCGTTGGCTTTTTACCGTGCAGGAATTTTAGCTGCTGCAGACTGCTTCTTACTGAACTGTCCAGGTCAATAAAATAGGTGCGCTCGTCTGTTTCATATTTGAGCGCCTGTAAATAAGTTAGCATGGATTTTCCGCTGCCTCCTTTGGACTGAACATTAAAATGAAATTGTTTCATTTGATTATTTTTTAAATTCTTTTTTGTTAATAAATACCAGTCTTCCTGGACAAAACTGTCTTGAATTAATAAGACTGTTTATCCTTTAATTCATAAAAAAAAGTTGAAAGTCGGATGAAGCAATCAGGTCGTTTTCTTCTCCCGGTTTAGATAGCTCAGGATTTCCTGTTTATTAAAGAACACTCTTGATCCTATATAGTGCTTTTTATAATAACCACGCTTAACATGGCTATCAATGGTGGGCTTTGATACCTGCAACATTTTACATACCTCATGTTTTTTGAGATAGATTTCTTCTTCATCTTTCTTAATTGTTGAAAGTTCTTTCTGGATTGTTTGTTGAATACATTCCCGGAGTTGCTGATAAAAATGTTCGGGAGTATCACTAAATAAAATGGACGTTGACATAAATTTGATTTTAGAAAGCAAATCTGCCAACTAAATCAAACGGAATAAAAGGAAGCTATACCCTAAAAGGTGTAAGGGTATACCCTTTTTTTACTTTGTCACTATAAAGAGAAAAAATTTAAGGATAATTAGCCATCTTAAAATTCAAAATAATCTTTAAGCAGCTTTTCAGCAAATGCAGAAATTTCTTTTCCGAATATGGAAGGATTGCTTACGATTTGTTTAAGCTGAGGTTTTAATTGCCCCTTAGCACCATCATTGTTTTTGACAGATAAAATTTTCTTGTAAGAAAAATTTTTCATGTCGCCGATCCTGCTCGATAATTTCCCGGCTTTAAATTTTGCCATAATAAATTCTTTTAATGCAGTTGTATCGCGAATGAGCGTTTCATAATGCAATTCATTATGGTTTAGTTCCAGATAAATATGTGTAGCAATTACATAAGTCCGTACAGGTAACTCTAAAGAAGCAACCGGCTCTTCCTTATCTGCATTATGTTCCTGGTAAGATGAAGTATCCTGAATTAAAGGGGATATAATATTTATAAATATTTTTATCTCTTCATTGATAGCCACCTCTTTTTTTTCAAAAAGAATAATCATTTCCTGCTTAGCCTTTTTATTTTCGAGTACTTTTTTAATAACAGCAAGCGACAGGGACTTTTTATTTACTGAAGTATGTTTGGCTATCTGATGCTTAAGTTCATCAGCGAGATTATCCAAATATAAGGATGCTGTAATAGTTGGATCTTCCTGTTTACAGAAATGAAAATGGGACCACCTGGATTTTATATAATTATAGGGAGAAGGATAGAAATCATAGCGAAAACCTTGTATTACCCAATTTTTCATTTTTGATATAAATAAAATAAAATATTATTTTTTTAAAGATATAAAAAGGAGGGAAAGAAAAAATTGAGAAAAGTCAATTAATATTTGGATACATAACGATGGCTAAATTCTTTACCCCAATACATCATCCGTTAGGCATACACAAATCGATACAACGAAATATTTAGTTGTTAGCAAGTATCAGCAACGGCTCGACATTGGCTACTATAAGAAATGTACGATGTTATATGGCAATTAATTTCGCTTCGGGTTTTTCCCACAGCTGCTTCATTTTTTCTGCGTGTTCGCGCGGTGTAACTTTTATGTATTGCAAAAATGCTTTTTCTGTTCTGTGGAAATTTACAGCTGATCTCATATAAAACGCAATCGGCATTACTTTTTAAATCCAATTCTTTCTCTTTCGTCCCAGTTTCTTTGTGTTACCTTTTCATCTAAAAGGTTTTCAATAGCATCATAAATGCTGTTCAATTGCATATCGTGTTCACCCAGGCGTTGCTTGATTTCTGCTAAATGTTCTTTTAAATCATTTTGGTTTAATGTAAGCCTTCTTATTTCTACAAAAGCCCTCATTATGGCTATGTTCATATTGATTGCCTTCTCG
>JBBRSV010000143.1:0-11188 GCA_038245055.1 Chitinophagales bacterium
CCTGATTGCCTCTTTTATTATATTTTTTGATAAGCCTTTTGAAACCGGCGATCTTGTAAAAGTGAACAATGTAACGGGCACGGTTGAACGCATTGGATTACGAAGCACACGGTTACGCACAGCCGAAAAATCTATGGTCACAGTTCCAAACAAACAAATGGTGGATAGCATTCTCGATAACTGGAGCGTTCGCAACCTGATAAGAAATGAAATAAAAGCATTGTTATCGCCGCATACATCAGCAGAAAATTTGGAACTGATGGTGAGTGAAATAAAAGGCATTCTTACTTCTAAGAAGGAAAAAATAAATTCTTTTTCAGTTTATCTGCAAGAAATTAATAACGATAGTGCCGTGATTATGGTGGTTTATTTTATTCCCTTTCCGATGGATACCGACGATCAAAATAAGCTCAAAGAAGAAATAAACCTTGATATAAGAAAGATGCAGGAAAAAAATGAAATAAAGTCATCCAGCCTGGCTAATGTAAAACTCGTGAGTTGATTCGCTCATCCGCTACGCTAAAATGCGAATGTTAGCTAAAGTGGCTACTGTAAAGAATTTAGAATGTGTTCTATTTTACCCTTTAATTCAGGAATATCATTTTTTATAATCTCCCATACTAAACTGGAATCTAGCCCAAAAATATTCATGTGCAAATACATTTCGCATGCCTGCAATTTGTGCCCGTTCAATTTCTAAAAATTTGGATTTTAATTCGGTGGAAAGATGATTGCTTGCTTCGCCAATTATTTCCATTTGTTTAATACAAGCAAACCGCATCATTGAGCTGCCCAGAAATACTGGCAATTCGACGGTAACTAAGTATTTGTGAATTTCTTCAGTAGCATCAAGAATATGTTGTAACCTAATTTTGTCTCCAGTTCACTTCGCATATATCAAACGTTTTTCACCATCAATAAGTGGCTTAATGTATTTTGATATGCCGTTTGAAGAGACCAAATCCACTTTATTCTTTAAAAGCTTTTCAAGATCAAGTTTCATCTGGATAAACTGCAACCCAATCTTTTGACTATAATCCAAATCCACTAAAATATCAATATCACTGTTATTATCAGCCATTCCTCGTACATACGAGCCAAAGAGGTAAGCTTTTAAAACAGGGCGTGTTTTAAAGTAATTTTTTATTGATTCTATCTTAACCTCTTCTAAAGTCATAAATCAAATTTACAAATTCCAGATAGAACCGGGAAGTTCAAAACCTTGTTACATGTAAACGAATTATTATTGATTAATAATTTCGTTAAGCTCTTTTTCCCAATGCCCAGATTTTCCGTATTCCACAACGCGGCCCAACTCTTTTCCATCTTTCATTACAACTATTGTAGGCGTGTGGGTTATATTCATGGCTTTGGCAAGATTGCCGGTTGTTGACATTTTATGATCAAGCGCAAAAACAGTGATCCTGTTTTCCGGAAAGCCTGACGCCTCCTGAATTTTATAGAATTTAGGCAAAATAAAATGCGTGTCTTCGCACCACGTTCCGCCAAAAAAGAGGAAATAAATTTTGTCTTTATTTTTTGAAAATGCCGCAACTGCATCTGCATCAGGCTTAGGATAAATCCGCTGGCTTTCAGCATACCACTTAAAAGCCGTATCATTAATCAAATCATTTTTCGTAATAATGCCGTCCAGCATTTTCTTATTATCATGCGCTGAATCCACTAACACAACAAATGAAGATGCTGATGTGGATTGAGCTTTTGCAACAAGTGATATAGAAAACAAAGTAAAAATCAAGACAATAAAATTTTTCATAAGTTTTCTATAAATTATTTTTTAATTCCAGTAAAAACGATTTTATTTTTTGTAATGATTCCAGCATTTCGTGGCGTTCACCCGCTGCTTTGTTATTTTTTAAAAATTCTTTGGCGCCATCTATTGTATATTTTCTTTCCCGCAGTAAATGATAAATCATCTTGAGATTCTTTACATCTTCAGGCCTGAAAAACCGATCCCCTTTACGGTTTTTCTTTGGCTTTAAGAGGGTAAACTCATTTTCCCAATATCTTATTAACGACGTATTTTCTTTAAACATTGCCGCTACATCTCCAATAGAATAATATTGTTTTTGAAAAAGGATTTCATCCGCAGGAATCTCAATAAGATCGGCTGCTACACCCATATCCTTAAGGCTTTTGCGCCCCCTTTTTTGCTTGGTCGAAACAGCACTTCCAAGCATCGCCTTCTCTTCCTCATTTTTTTTTGGAGAGCCATTTTCAAATTCAAAAGTTATTTGCGACAGCGCCATTAATCGAGACTTTTTGCACTTCCGGTAGAAGCTATTTTTAAAATTCTGTCAAACTGCTCGGGTGTAAGATCGTTATAAAAAAAATAAACCGGGTCAACTTCCTGTCCGTTTATGTGAACTTCATAGTGGCAATGCGGGCCTGTGCTTTTTCCGGTGCTTCCAACCCAGCCAATCACTTCGCCTCTTTTTACTTTTTGCCCGGGCCTTACTTTTACTCTTACCATATGCCCGTACAAAGTTTCATATCCATAACCATGATCGATCACCACATGATTGCCGTATCCATCACCCGTTTGTCCGGCAACCTCAACGCGTCCATTTCCTGTTGCATAAATCGGCGTTCCCTGCGGAGCAGTAAAATCAAGCCCCTTATGCATTTTAGGAGTTCCATATACAGGATCAATCCTCATGCCAAACCCTGACGCAATTCTATCAAGATCTTTATTACTAACAGGTTGTATTGCAGGAATACTTGCCAGTTTTTCGCCCTGATTTTTAATAAGCCCTTCTATTTCTTTGTAACTGGCAAATTGATAAGTAACCCGCGCATTTATATTATTCAGTGTTTTAGCCAGCTCATTACCCATTTCCTCATCGTTGATCGCTTCTATTTTTTGAAACTCATTTTTCTTTTCGGTGAGTTTTGCCCGCGTGCTGTCTGGCAAAGGGTTCGCTTCAAAAATAGAGCGATAAACCTGGTTGTCTCTTTTTTCCAGGGCGGCCATTTGTTGCTGAAGCGTGCCGGCCTGCGAAACCAGCACTTCATAGTTTTGGCGCATTTTATTATACCGCGCTTCGGCAAGTTTTGCCTGCGGAGAAGGAATAAAACGAAAAGCAAGGGAAACAAGAATAAACGCAGTAACAATCGCCATGGCGATGAAACCAAAAAAACGCAGCAGCTTAACGCGCAAGGGAGTTACCAGTTTTTCGTAACGAAGTGTGTTGGTGTTATAATAATATTTTATTTTTTTCATTACTTAATACAGCAGAATATATTTGTTTAATTTTTTTACGCAATCCTTTGGGTGTGTAAATGAGGTAAACAAAATACCTTTGCCCTCTTAATTTTTTATAACGGACAAAGATAGTTTCATAATATTCACAATCGAATAGAAATAGGATCAATCTAAAATTTTTAACAAGTAGCAATGCGGAGCGAAGAAATACGACAACTTTTTTTTGAATTTTTTAAATCGAAACAGCACACAATAGTGCCTTCTGCGCCAATTGTTATTAAGGACGATCCCAGCCTTTTATTTACCAATGCTGGAATGAATCAATTCAAAGATTATTTTTTGGGAAATAAAAAATCCAATTTATCTAGGGTTGCCGATACGCAAAAATGTTTGCGTGTAAGTGGCAAACACAATGACCTGGAAGAAGTAGGAGTTGATACCTATCACCACACCATGTTTGAAATGTTGGGCAACTGGAGTTTCGGAAATGCAATAGGTGAACCAGTGCCGTATTTTAAAGAAGAAGCCATTGCCTGGGGATGGGAATTGCTGACGAAAGTTTACAATATTAATAAGGAACAATTGTATGTAACCGTATTTGAAGGTGATGAAAAGGAAGGTTTGCCCAGAGATGAAGAAGCCATTTCATTCTGGAAAAAATGGCTACCTGAAGAAAGAATTTTGATGGGAAAGAAAAAAGATAATTTTTGGGAAATGGGCGATAGCGGACCATGCGGACCATGTACAGAAATTCATTTTGATTCAAGAACAGAGGATGAAAGAAAAAAAATTGACGGGAAATCTTTAGTGAATAACGATCATCCGCAGGTAATTGAAATATGGAACATTGTATTTATTCAATACAACCGTAAAAAAGACGGAAGCCTGGAACCATTGCCGGCAAAACATGTTGACACGGGAATGGGTTTTGAAAGACTAGTAAGAGTTTTACAGAACAAACAAAGCAATTACGATACGGATATTTTTAGTGGAACCATTGCAGCGGTTGAAAAAATCTCCAGCAAAAAATATAATAATACTGACAGCAAAGAAGATGTTGCGTTTCGCGTAATTGCAGATCATATAAGAGCGATTGCTTTCCCTATTTCTGATGGCCAGCTTCCTTCGAACACTGGTGCAGGTTATGTTATCAGGAGAATTTTAAGAAGAGCCGTGAGATATTATTTTTCTTATTTGGATGTAAAAGAACCGTTGCTGTATAAATTGATTCCGTTGATTGCTGATCAATTTAAAAATGTATTTCCGGAGTTGGATAAGCAAAGAGATTTTGTAGAGAAAGTTGTAAAAGAAGAAGAAGAATCTTTCCTAAGAACGTTGGCTGAAGGATTGAAAAAAATTGACCACTTCATAAGCTTTGCGAATGCTCGAATATTTAAAAGAGCTAGACATGCTGATAGTGTTTTTAATGCACCTGAGGGAAGACTATTCACAAAGGAAAGTTTTCCTGATCATTATGCAAATTTACTTAAGCAAGATGGTGTAGTTGAAGAAGAGGTCCTTTCCTTAATAGAAGATCAATCAATTATGGAAGGTGAAAAGGCATTTGAACTTTATGACACGTATGGATTTCCACTAGATTTATCCATTCTAATTGGAAATGATCTGGGGTTTACAGTTGATCTAGAAGGTTTCGAAAAACAAATGCTTCAACAAAAAAATCGTTCGCGCACAGCGTCCGTTGTTGACACAGAAGATTGGATTACCGTAATCGAAAACGGTTCATCAAAATTTGTTGGCTATGATAAATTTGAAACCGAAAGCAAAGTTTTAAAATACCGCAAAACAAAATCACAAGGAAAAGAATTGTATCAGATTGTATTGGATACAACTCCTTTTTATGCTGAAAGTGGCGGACAGGTTGGCGATACAGGCGTTTTAATTTTTGATGAAGAAAAAATTCCGGTTATAAATACTAAAAAAGAAAATGATCTCATCATTCATTTTATTGAAAAACTTCCAGGGAACATTGACGGAAAAATTATTGCAAAAATTAATATAGATAAAAGAAGGACAACGGCTGTTCATCACAGCGCTACGCATTTGTTACACGCTGCCTTAAGAAAAGTTTTGGGCAATCATGTTGCCCAAAAAGGAAGTTTGGTCAACGACGAATATTTACGATTTGACTTTTCTCATTTTGCAAAAGTTACTGATGAAGAAATAAAAGAAATTGAATCCGTTGTAAATGAAAAAATTCGTTTAAGCATTCCCGTTACAATAAAGGAAATGAAAAAGGACGAGGCACTTGCAACGGGCGCAACAGCCTTATTCGGTGAAAAATATGGCGACACTGTTCGCGTGGTAACGATGGACCCGGAATATTCAATAGAGCTTTGTGGTGGAACACATGTTGGCGATTCGGGTGAATTGGGATTTTTTAAAATAACTGGTGAAGGTGCCGTTGGCGCTGGCATTCGCCGTATTGAAGCTATGAGTGGCAAAGCTGTCGAAGATTTTATCCAGAAGGAATTCTCCGTTTTGGATGCGATAAGAGAGCGCCTTAAAAATCCAAAAGACCTTAATAAAGGAATTGAAAGCCTGCTTACTGAAAACAGTAATTTAAAAAAGCAACTTGAAAATACTGAAGCCAAACAATTGTCTTCTTTACAAAAAAACCTTTTAAACAAAGTCGAAAAAATTAATCGCATTAACTTCATTGGGCAAGTGGTTGAAGTGCCCAACGCCGATTCCCTAAAAAAGATTTGCTTCGCGATTAAAAATCAAATTGAAAATTATGTAATTGTGCTTGCAGGGGATATAGAAGGAAAAGCTGCAGTTGCTGTTATGCTCGATGAAAATGTTTCTATTTCAAAAAAACTTGAGGCTCCAAAAATTATTAAGGAACACGTTGCAGCATTGATTAAGGGTGGTGGTGGCGGACAAAAAACCTTAGCAACTGCCGGCGGACAAGATGTTTCTAAATTGTATGACGTGATTGAAAAAGTAAAAGCATTGTTATAATCTTTTACTTTTTTAAAATGAAAGTCATTTTTGAAACCCCACATCTTTTTTTGCGCAGATTTACAGAAGCAGATACACCGCTTGTTTATAAATTAAACAGCGACGCCGAAGTCTTAAAATATCTGCATGAACCCATTCTGGAAAATGAAGAAGAGGCAAAAAAAATTATCAATGAAATTATTCTTCCTCAATACTTACTCAACCTTGGGAGGTGGGCTATTCATACAAAAGCTGATTATGAATTTATCGGGTGGTGTGGCTTAAAAAATATTCCTGAAACAGGAATTATAGACCTTGGTTACCGGCTTTTAAAAAATGCGTGGGGAAACGGCTATGGTACGGAAGCGGCCCAATACACCGTCATTTACGGATTAAGAGATTTAAAAATTAAAACCATAACAGGCATGGCGCATGTTGACAATATTGCTTCAATAAAAATTCTGGAAAAGATTGGAATGCAATTCATTAAAAACGATATAGCCGATGGAGTTCCTGTGAGCGTTTATAACATCTCTTTGCCTGCCATTTCAGATTTTTGTTAAACAAAAGTAATTATTTGCGAAAGATTTCGTAGTTGACTAAAACTTCTTACATTTGTTCTACTAAATATTTCGTATTTAAAATTATTTACAATGAAAAAGAATATTTTTTTTACCGCTGTTGTAATGGCAGGGATTATGTTATCGGGCAATTCCTGGGCGCAGGACGCACCCAAGGCTAAAAAGTCAGAGGAAATTATCATTCGCAAAAATGATAATGCAGATAAAAAAATGACCATAGAAATTGACGGAGATAAAGTAACCGTAAATGGAAAACCTTTGTCTGAGTTTCATGATGGCGATATAACTATTATGAAAAAAGACATGCGCGACCGTAGATCTAATAATTTTCTTTATGCACCGGATAATATGAATATGGATTATGAATTAAATGAAATGGACAATGGCAAGCCACATCCTTTTTTGGGTGTATCAAGCACCAAAGGAGATGACGGAGCCAAAATTACTGAGGTAGTAAAAGGTAGCGCTGCAGAAAAAGCAGGATTGTTAAGCGGTGATGTGATCACAAAAATTGATGATAAAAAAGTTGAATCACCAGAAGAATTAATGGATGTGGTAAAAGCGCATAAGCCGGGAGAGGAAGTAAAAGTTTATTATTTGCGGGAGAACAAAAAGAAAGATACCAAAGCCAAATTGGGAGAATCAAAAATGAATAAAAGAACGATGGTGTTTAAGGGTAATCCTGGTATGAATGGCAACGATTTTAATTTTAAAATGCCAAATATGCAAAACATGGATAAAATGCCCGGAATGCAAGACAGGCTTAATCGCAACTTTAATTTTATGTATGATAATACTGATAAGCCAAAAATCGGTATAAAAATAGAAGACACAGAAAATGGTGATGGTGTAAAAATATTAAACGTTGAAGAAGGATCACCGGCAGATAAAGCAGGCTTGAAAAAAGATGATGTGATCACTTCGTTTAATGGTAATAAAATCAATAATGTTGATGAAATGATGGGAAAGCTGGATGCCAACGAAGAAAAAGAAAAGCTGGATATTAAAGCCAGAAGAAATAATGCCGACATGAATTTTGAAGTAAAAATTCCAAAAAAACTCAATAGTGCCGACTTGTAACTTCCACTATAGTTGAAATAAGATTCTCAGGGGTTTTTAGTTTTTGATAAATAAAAGTTGCCTTTCAAGGCAGCTTTTTTGTTTTGTTTATGTTTTGTGTAGTAAAATTGGAAATGTCTTTTCATACCTTCGCGCCATGCCGGCATCGGAAAAATATGAAGTTGTGATTGGCCTGGAGGTGCATACGCAATTACTTACAAGGAGTAAATTGTTTTGCGGCGACAGCACCACTTTCGGTAATGCGCCCAACACAAATATTAGCGCCATATCGCTTGGGCATCCAGGAACTTTGCCGGTGATGAATAAAAAAGCAATTGATTATGCAATCAGCCTGGGCGTTGCTTTGAATTGCGATATTGTTCGAAAAAATTATTTCGCGAGAAAAAATTATTTCTACCCTGATCTCCCAAAAGGTTACCAGGTTACGCAACATACAACGCCCATTTGCAAAAATGGTCATGTCTCAATTAGTGTTGATGGAAAGCAAAGAGATATTCTTTTAAACCGCATTCATCTTGAAGAAGATGCAGGCAAAAGTATTCATGATGCTGATGAAAATTATACGTCAATCGATTTAAACCGCGCGGGAGTGCCTTTACTTGAAATAGTATCGGAACCGGATATGCATTCCGCCGAAGAAGCATTTGCCTATGTAACGGAAATAAGAAAAATTGTCCGCTACCTTCAAATTTGTGATGGAAATATGGAAGAAGGAAGCATGAGATGTGACGCAAATATTTCTATAAGATTACGTGGCGAGAAAATGCTTGGAACTAAAGTAGAAGTAAAAAATCTCAACTCGATAAGAAATGTAAAAAGAGCGATTGAGTTTGAAACGAACCGCCTCATTCATTTAATAGAAAATGGCGAAAAGGTAATTCAGCAAACCAGAAGTTTTGATGCTTCCAACGGTTCCACATTTTCTTTACGTACAAAAGAAGAAGCCAATGATTACCGCTATTTTCCTGAGCCAGACCTGGCGCCATTTTTTATATCAGATGAAAAGATTGAATTGATAAAAAAGTCATTGCCAGAGTTGCCGGCAACATTGGAAAAGAAATTTATAGAAGAATATTCATTACCATTGTCGGACGCTAAAGTGTTGTGTGATGATCGGGAAACCGCCAGTCTGTTTACCAATATTATTGCACATACCAAAAATTATAAATCCGCAGCAAACTGGATCCTCGGACCAATAAAATCTTATTTAAATGAAGGCAATATCGCAATTGAAAAGCTTCCGGTAAGCGCAAAAACGTTTGCAAAACTTATAGAAATAGTTGATGAAGGAAGTGTAAGTTTTGGTATTGCTTCCACAAAGATTTTCCCTGCACTACTGCAACAGCCGGAAAAAGAGCCGATGCACATTGCGCAAGAATTAAATGTATTACAGGAGAAGAATGACGATTTTTTGAATAGCTGGGTCGACGAGGTTTTAGAAAAAATGCCAGAGAAAGTTTCAGAATATAAAAGGGGTAAAAAAAACCTGATAGGATTATTTTCAGGTGAAATAAAAAAGATAAGTAAGGGCAAAGCTGATATGCAGGCCGTTAATAAAATACTCAATCAAAAATTAAATCAATAATATCAATTCAATGAAAAACGCGTTAATTATTTTAATAACACTGGTTTGTTTTTCCTGCAGTAGCCCGGTTAAAAAAGGTACGTTTGTAGTGAGTGGCGAACTTACAAATGCTCCCGATCAAAAAGTCTATTTGGAACAAATTTCATTTGATCAAAAAGCGCCACAGGTATTGGACACAGCTCAAATGAAAAAAGGAAATTTTAAGTTAAAAACTATAGCTCCCGAAGAAGGCTTATATAGATTACGGTTTGATAAAAATGCCGGCTATATTTTTATAAATGATCAACCGGAAATTGACTTTAACGCAAACGCAAACGATTCTACACTTCAGTCAACAAGGTTTAATACGCCGGCAAATGTTTCCCTAACGAAATTCATTATTCTTTTAGATTCGTTACATACCAATCTTATTGGTGAAGACCGCAATATGAAACAACTTCAGCAACTTCATAACGATAGTCTCCTGACTACTGCGGAAAGTAATTTTAATCAAACCAATCAATGGTATAAAAATTTCCTTTTTCAATATATTGACTCGACAAAGAGCCCGATAGTAGCATTATTTGCATTGGGATATTCACAGGAAGTTGGCATGGATTCATTAAAGACTTTAATAAATGGCCTTACTAAAAAGTTTCCCGGAAATACAGCCATTGCTGATGTTGTAAAACAGTTCGAGCAGTACACGGCGGCTCAAAGCCAGCCGCAGGCTCAACCGCAGGCCAACCAACTTAAAGAGGGTCAAATGGCGCCAGACTTTACTTTGCCGGATGTTGACGGAAAACCTTTTAAGTTGAGTTCTCTTCGGGGTAAATATGTATTGGTTGATTTTTGGGCAAGCTGGTGTGGTCCATGCAGGGAAGAAAACCCTAACGTTGTTGCCACGTATAATCAATTTAAAAACAGAAATTTTACTGTGCTTGGCGTATCGCTTGATAAAGATAAAAAGGAATGGGTGTCTGCAATTAAAAGCGATAGCCTTTCTTGGAAACAGGTAAGTGATTTGAAATTTTGGAATAGTGAAGCTGCAGCTTTGTATGATGTAGAAGCGATACCTTACAATGTTTTACTTGATCCTCAGGGCAAAATAATTGGAACTGCACTAAGAGGAAGCGATCTTGTAAATAAATTAAGCGAGGTATTAAAATAAGGGGAGAAAATTTTAAACGAGCCTGAGTGCCTTTCCAAAACTAGTAACTACAAAAGGAAGTACAATCCAGAAATATTCCCGCACAAATACAAGCATTAAAATAATTGCTATGCTCGAGATGAAAAAGTATATCCAGTATTTGGTTACAGATTGCGTATCGTTCATTAGATAAATATTTATGCAAATATATATGCATTGAATTACTTTAGAAAATTTCAAGCAAAAAAATCAAAAGCGGCTGGTATTTTCGACTCAAAATTGATCCTATTATTTATTTAAGGTAAATTCTTCATAGATAATCAATGCGTTAGGAGGGTACCTCAAAAAAATCTTTTCATTTTAGATTTTATTCATGTTGTTTCACCCTACCTTTGCAATCCTTTAAAAAAAATGCCGGGATAGCGGCAAAATAATCACCGGTTTGTTGTTTTAAGAAACAAGAACCACGAAAAAAATAAAATGAGCAAATTACATTTCACCACTAAACATGCGAACGAGGCTACCGTGCAACGTAACTGGTACGTTGTTGACGGCACTAATCAAACCGTTGGCCGCATGTGCGCTAAAATAGCGTCCGTTCTCCGTGGTAAGAACAAACCTTATTA
>JBBRSV010000144.1:0-10983 GCA_038245055.1 Chitinophagales bacterium
ATTTCTTCCTTTAAATTTATAAGCCACATCAACATCATAAGTGATAATCGCTTCAAATGTTGAAGTTTTAAATTTCAGGTTGGGAAACTTTTTAATTAAGATACTCTTGAACTGGATTATCCATTTGTCGACTGCAGGTACTTTTAGAAAATTATTTTTGTACGCGAGACTATCTTTAAAATTATATCTTCCATATAGATCTGGGATAAACTCCAGATACTCTTCATACCTGCTCAACATGTAAAATGAAGCTGAAAATATGTCAAATCCAAGATCGCACAAATTAGCGTTTGGAAATAAGGCTTTTGTTCCATTCAATTCAATTACGCTAACGTCTTGAGGTTTAATATCTTTCTCCATTAAAAGAGGATGAGCCGCAATAAAAAATTCGTTATTAAATCGATGATTTGAGTAATTTATTTTTTCGCCGGCAAAGCTTTCGAATGTCACCTGGTCGTTTGTAGTTTTAAAATTGATGCCAAGTTGCTGTGTAAAAATGTATTCAAAAATATATTCCGTTCGTGCAGTAATTTGGGGTAAAAAAATCGTAACCATAATTGAAAGTAAAGATGATTTATTTCAATTACTTATGCAAATGACATTGAAAGCGCAGATTGCATTAAAAAAAAATTCGCCCTTAAATTGCATGATCACAATAAGATGGTTTTTTAAAATGCTTTTAAATTTTTTATAAATGAAAAAAGTTTTTCAATGTGTTGCTCTTTTATTTTTGTCCATATCATTTATGTGCCCAAAAGCATGGTCGCAATTTGAAACGGATAAAAAACTGGAAAAAAAACTTCACGCCCTGGTAGATTCATTTCATGGCATTGCAGGAGTTTACACGCGTAACCTTCGCACTAATAAAGAAGTGGCTATTAATGCTGACAGTATTTTCCCCACGGCAAGCATCGTCAAAGTTCCCATTCTTATTGGCATTTTCAATAAGCTTGAACAAGGATCATTTACTTTTCACCAACCGTTGGTGTATCACGACTCGATGGCTCGCGGCGGTTCGGGACTTATGCAATTTTTTAAAGACACAACTAAAACTGATTTAAGCAACGTCATCACTTTAATGATAACTCATAGCGATAACACGGCAGCGGTTTGGTGCGAGAATCTTGCTGGCGGTGGCATAACAATTAATCAATGGCTTACGGAAAATGGGTTTCAAAAAACGCGCGTTAACGCTCGAACCACTGGAAGAAAATCTGATTACGATCAATATGGCTGGGGCCAAACGACGCCACGGGAAATGTCAAACTTAATGATTATGATTCGTGAAGGCAAGACGATAAGTCTCGCGGCAAGCCAGCTTATGTACCGGATTCTTACCCACATCTTTTGGGATGAATATGCGCTTTCGCAAATTCCTCCTTTTGTTCAGGCTGCTTCTAAGCAAGGCATGCTCGATGCTTCACGTTCCGAATTAATGCTTGTGAATGCGCCTCGTGGAGATTATGTGTTTTATGTTGCTACCAAAAATAACAAAGACCAAAGATGGGAATCAAATAACGAGGCCTGGGAATTATCGCGTAAAGTTTCGGCACTGCTGTGGAGTTATTATGAGCCGCAGTCGAAATGGGAGCCTGCTTCGGGCTATGAAAAATATTGGAAATAATAAAAGCGCAAAAAATTTTATGCGAAAAAATTAAAAGTGTATTATTGCTTCACACTTTTTATATATGGAATCAAATTTGACAGAGTTTGAAGAAGAGCCGCAAACCAGGTCAACCCTTCTTACTGTTTTGTGTATTTTAACCTTTATTGGAAGCGGATGGGCTGTTATTAGTAGCGTATGGGCATATTCGTCAGCTTCTAAAACTGCACAAATGATCTCTTCTGCGCGCAAGGAGAACATAAATGATTCAAACTTCCGCCAGGATTCTGTTATAGAAATGAAAACAAAAAGGAGAAAATCTGAATTTGGTTTTAAAATGATGTCTACTGTATCAAAAATGATGACTGCAGACAATATCCGCAAAAGCGCCATTGGTGCTATAATATCTGCTTTTTTTACATTACTTGGGGCAATATTTATGTGGAATTTGAAGCGTATTGGATTCTATTTATACATACTTGGAACCCTGGTTGGTATTTCAGTGCCGTTTTATTTATATGGAAATAACTTGATGGCTGTTGGATTGTCGTCTTTTTCCAGTTTTTTCGGTTTACTCTTCATCGCGCTTTATGCACTCAATCTTAAGAGTATGAAATAATTAAATTATTAAAAAATGCGATTTGATATAGTTGTCTTTTTTAAATACCATAACAACGGGATTGCTTGAAATTAAAATTTAATTATTACCTTCGCAGCCAATTATAAATCTATCTAACAAAAATGTCTTATTTAACATCAGAAAAAAAGGCGACCGCATTCGCAGAATATGGTGGAAGTGCTGCTAATACCGGCTCAATAGAAGCGCAGGTTGCTCTACTTACGGAAAATATTAATCATATCTCCGGTCATCTTAAAACAAATAAAAAGGACTTTAGCACCCAACGTGGCTTGATGCAAATGGTTGGTAAAAGGAAAAGCCTTTTAACTTACTTAAGCAAGCATAACCTTACCGGCTACCGCGCTTTAATCGAAAAGTTAGGACTTCGCAAATAATTATTGCATTTAATGATATTTTGAGGCTATTCCCAACTGAATTTTACGGTTGGGAATACTTTTTTACAACTAATACGAATATTGTATATGACTCCAAATCCAATTTCAGTAACGTTTGATATAGGCGAAGGCCGCATGGTTACTATTGAAACAGGTAAACTTGCCCGCCAGGCTGATGGCGCTGTAACCGTTCGTTTAGGCGATTGCGTTATATTGGCCACTGTGGTTGCCAATAAAGAACCAAAAGCAGGACAATCTTTTTTTCCATTAATAGTTGATTACCAGGAAAAGTTCGCTTCAGCGGGCCGGATTCCAGGATCTTTTTTTAAAAGGGAAGCGAGGCTAAACGATTATGAAATCTTAACGTCGCGTCTTATTGATCGTGCTTTACGGCCTTTATTTCCGGATGATTATTTGTGTGATGTGCAAGTTTTAGTTTCACTTATTTCAAGTGATCCTGAAGTAATGCCTGATGCAATGGCTTGCCTTGCTGCTTCGGCTGCTTTGGCAGTTTCCGATATTCCCATCCAGGAAGTAATTTCCGAAGTGAGAATTGGCAAAGTAAACGGCGAGATGGTTGTAAACCCAAGCCGTACTCAATTGGCAGAAGCTGAAATGGATTTTATGATTGCAGCTACGGACCGTAACATCATGATGGTGGAAGGCCAGGGGAAAGAATGCCAGGAGGAAGACCTTGTTAAGGCAATTGAGACAGCGCACAATGCAATTAAAATACAAGTGAAAGCCCAGCATGATCTTAGGGAAAAGGTTGGAGTTAAAGAGAAGCGTGCGTATACAAAGCCTTATCGTAATGAGGAACTGAATGAAAAAATTGTGGCTTTTGCGAAAGACAAAGTACAGGCAATTGCTTCATCAGCTTCGGCTAAAAATGAAAGGCAGGATGCTTTTAATAATCTTCTAAAAGAGATTCAAGAATTTCTTGGTGAGGAATTACCGGATGAAGACAAGGACTTAATTAAATTTTATTTCGGAGAACTTCAATACAATGTTGTTCGCGATGTAATATTAACCAGTCACAAACGCCTTGATGGAAGAGGACTTGAAGAGATACGGCCACTTACAATGGAGGTTGATTACCTTCCCTCTCCGCATGGTTCCGCATTATTTACCAGGGGTGAAACTCAATCTTTGACAACTGTTACTCTTGGTACTCCGTTGGATGAATTACTGGTTGAAAGTGCTGCAAGCAGCGATTATTCTAAGTTTATTTTGCATTATAATTTTCCTCCTTTTTCTACTGGTGAAGTAAAGATGATGCGTGGTGTAGGTCGTCGGGAAGTAGGACATGGTAATTTGGCAATGCGCTCTCTTAAACAAATATTGCCGGGAAGCGAGTATCCTTACACCGTCAGAGTTGTCAGCGATATTCTTGAGAGTAACGGATCTTCGTCAATGGCTACTGTTTGTGCCGGTTCGCTTGCGCTTATGGATGCAGGTGTTCCATTTAAAAAGCACGTGAGTGGTGTGGCGATGGGTTTAATTTCCAAAGAAGGAAAATTTGCAATACTTTCTGATATCCTTGGCGATGAAGATCATTTAGGAGATATGGATTTTAAAGTTACTGGTACCAGGGATGGTATATGTGGTGTCCAGATGGATATTAAAGTTGATGGGCTTAGTATGGATATCATGAGACAGGCGCTTGACCAGGCGAAGAAAGGAAGAATGCATATTCTTGATGCAATGTATAATTGCCTTCCCGAACATAGGGCAGACGTGAAACCGCACGCGCCAAGAATGGAGAAATTAATAATAGATTCAGAATTCATAGGTGCAGTAATAGGCCCGGGCGGTAAAATCATCCAGGAAATTCAAAAGACGACTGGCGCAACAATCAATATAACCGAAGTTGGAAAAACTGGTGAGGTTAGTATTTTTTCTGCTAACAAAGAAAGTCTTGACCAGGCCGTTGCATGGGTGAAGAGTATTGTATCGGTTCCCGAAATAGGAGATGTGTATGAAGGAACTGTAAAAGGTATAAAGGAGTTTGGCGCATTTATAGAATTCCTTCCAGGTAAGCAGGGGCTTCTTCATATTTCTGAAATAATGTGGAAACGACTTGAAACGATGGATAATGTATTTAACGAAGGTGATAAAGTAAAAGTGAAACTTGTAGGCGTTGATCCAAAAACGGGTAAATTTAAATTAAGCCGTAAGGCTTTAATTCCGAAGCCAGAGCAAAACGCTGCATCACAGCATCCTTCGGATAAGCGTTAATATATTTCAATAATAAAAAAGCAAAGCTTGTAGAATTCTGCAGGCTTTTTTTATGAAAAATTTTATCCAAGTAGAAATATACTGCGATTCAATAGAAGCAGTTGAAATTACGATAGCCGATTTATCAGAACTTGATTATTATGCTTTCGAGCAAATAGAAAATACGCTCCTGGCTTTTATAAAAGAAGATGATTTTAATGAAGAAAAACTGAAGGAAATTTTTTTCTTACCAACAACCTATAAGTATTCAGTTATCCCTGAAAGAAATTGGAACAAGGAATGGGAATCAGACTTTAAACCAATCCGGATAAACAATTTTGCAGGAATAAGAGCAAGCTTTCACCAGCCAATTGAGAATGTTGTTTATGACATCGTTATCACACCAAAAATGAGTTTTGGTACCGGCCATCATGCAACTACTTTTCTCATGATTGTATTAATGGAGAAAATTACTTTTAAAAATAAAACGGTTCTGGATTTTGGAACGGGCACCGGTGTTTTGGCAATACTCGCTGAAAAAATGGGAGCTGCGTCAGTACTTGCAGTTGATTATGATGAATGGAGCATTCATAACGCGTTAGAAAATATCGAAACTAATAAATGTAAAAATATTATTGTCGAAAAGAGAGATAATATTATAGGCCTTTCTTGCGTTGATATTATTCTTGCAAATATAAATCTGAATGTTTTGCTGGCTAATGCAAAAGAACTTTCGGCGTTAGTTATTGCGGGATCATTTTTAATACTAAGCGGATTTTTAGAGCAGGACGAAAGCGCAATAATTTCGACGTTTGAAAAAAATGGATTCAGTAAAAAAGAAGGGTTTGAAAAAGAAGGATGGATCGCTTTATTGTTAAAAAAACTGTAACGTAATTTGGGAAAAATATAAGTTTATCCCATAAATTTAATCATATATTTGTCTGCTTGCAGCAGTGCTAAAGAAAATTATGAAAGAACTCATTTTAATCATAACAGCATACCTCATCGGTTCAATACCAACAGCTTTAATTATAAGCAAAACCTTTTTCGACGTAGACATAAGAGAATATGGAAGCGGCAATATGGGCGCTACAAATACTTTCAGGGTCTTGGGTTCAAAATTTGGTACCATAGTGATGGTAGGCGACATGTTAAAAGGAATTTTTGCAGTAGCGCTTTATAATTTATTACCTTATTACCTGACTAACGAGCTCGATAGAACGAATCTTATGATCGGACTTGGCATGGCAGCGGTGGCGGGGCATATTTACCCAATATGGGCGCAATTTAGAGGAGGTAAAGGTGTTGCTACTTTGTTCGGCATGGTGCTCGCCATTCAACCAATGGTTGCCATAAGTTGTGTTGGTGTTTTTTTATGTGTTTTGTTTCTGACAAGGTATGTGTCGCTTAGCTCAATACTTGCCGGTGTTGCATTGCCTATATGCGTTTTATGGATATACAATGAAAAAGAAGTTTTTTACCGGGTCTTTGCTGTCGCAGTTGCAGCACTCGTTGTACTTACACATCAAAAAAATATCAGCAGGCTTTTAAAAGGAAATGAAAGCCGTGTGCCTATTTTAAAATACCGCGACCGTAAAAAAATGCGAAGAAAATCTTCCTGAACTTTTTACTCCTCCGTAATTTTTTCTCTTTTTAGCACAGTTTCTTTATTAAATAATTAATCCTTTTTACATTGGTACTCTAATTGATTGTTATATGAAAAAAAATAATTATGCTTAGAATCTCAATTAGCATTATTGCTTTTACTTCTCTTTTTATTTCTGCATGTACGACCTATCACCGGAAGAAAGCAATTATCCCTCGTTTCTGAGTCAAGTTTACAACAGGAAGCTGTTAGCCAGTATTCATCATTTCTTTCTCAAAACAAAGTAGTAAGTAATACTTCAAATAAAGATGCCGAAATGGTGAAAAGTGTTGGAAATAGAATAGCCGGGGCTATTACAAAATATTATAATAATAAGGGTTTATCCGGCGAACTTGCCGGTTACAAGTGGGAGTTCAATCTTGTAGATAATAAAGAAGTAAATGCGTGGTGTATGCCGGGAGGTAAAGTGGTTGTGTATACCGGTCTGTTATCTTTCATACAAAATGAGTCTGAATTAGCGATTGTGATGGGGCATGAAATTACTCATGCTGTTGCACATCACGGACAAGAAAGAATAAGCCAGGCGTTAGTAGCACAAGGAATCGGCGTTGGTGCTGATATATTTACCAGTGGCAATTCATCGGCTAACAATATTTTTAAAAGTATTAATATGCCAGGCGCGCAGGTTGCTGTTTTGTTACCTAATTCAAGAAACCAGAAATATGAGGCGGATCATTACGGTTTAATTTTTGCCGCAATGGCAGGTTATAATCCCAACGATGCTATTCCATTTTGGACGCGAATGAGCCAGTCAAATGCAGGATCGAAAACGCCTGAAATACTTAGTGATCATCCTCTTGATGCAAATCGAATCGAAAAATTAAAAACATATATGCCGGAAGCAATGAAATATTACCGACAGGCAACTTCAAAAAATTAGATGCAATAATTTATTCTTTCCACTTCTTTGCAAAATCCGTTGTAGAAAATTATTGGTCATAAGCAAAATTTTTTGTACTTTTGCACCTGTCTTTTCTGCATCTTTGGTTTTAATAAAAAAATATTCCAACCCAATGATATACAGAGGTGCAGCGTTTATAGGACTTATTTTTTAACCTTAAATTTTGCTTCGCTTATGTCTCAAACATTGTTTGAAAAATTGCAATTAGAGGATGAAAAAAATCTGTTAATTCAAGGTCTTCCTTCTACAATCGAAAAACAGTTTTCTAAACTTTCATTTTCTAAAAATGTAACTCCACTTTTGAAGACCCGCAAGATTGATTATGCGCTTGTTTTTGCTCTAAATTCCAAGCAGCTTTATCAAATTCTTGAAGAAGTTTGTCCAGCCCTTCATCCTGAAGGCAAATTATGGATCGCCTTTCCGAAAGCTACGTCAAAAATTACGAGCGATCTTAATCGAGATTGTTCATGGAATTATTTAACTGACCTTGGTTTTGAAACGGGGAAGGTTGTTGTACTGGATTACGTTTGGAGCGCTCAGCAATTCACTAAATCAGAAGCTTGTGTATGCGTAGAAACTACTTCTCCAAATATGCAGAAATATAAGACTGTTCCGAGAAGAAAAATGGCTGAAGCTGAAAGCTACTAATTTTTAACTTTAAGATATTTAGGCATGATCAATAACGATCATGCCTTTTTTTTCAAATAATATCCCATGTAATATTTCATTTCTGAACTGATTTTTGCTTAACTCGTATAATTAAAATGGATAAAAAATTACTTTCATTGTTAGGATGAATAAAAAAATAAATGATTTAACTGCTACGGTTACACGCCAACTGATTAACTTTTTTTATTTATACAAATTGACATAAAAAAAGGAGCGAAATTGCAATTGAGCAAATCACTCCTTTAGAATCTAGATCAAAAAGGTCTAGTTAAAATTAAGTGGAACGTTAATTTTAATACTGAAATTTCTTCCCATATTATAAATACCGTGGTAAGGCCTTGGATCATTCGGATAAGGCTCAAAATATTTAAGCCGGTTCATATTAGATTGATAAACA
Organism: Chitinophagales bacterium; assembly: GCA_038245055.1. Taxonomy (GTDB): domain Bacteria; phylum Bacteroidota; class Bacteroidia; order Chitinophagales; family Chitinophagaceae; genus Ginsengibacter. Next base: position 8,468 of record JBBRSV010000144.1, read on the forward strand.
AGATTAAATAAGTTATCGCCTAATACCGCGAACGTTAAAATCGTGTGTCCTTTTCTGTTAGTTAAATCCCCGCCAAAACCTGCGTTGAATAATTTATATCCCTGGGTTGTTGTCTCCGTATTGTATGCCAGGTACGCCCTGTTTTGTGGGGCATAATATTCCAATTGAACCTTAACGAAAGCGTTTGCAATAACTGATGATACTTTTTTAATGTTAGCTCTTAATTCAGAAAAAGTATGAAGGGGCGGAATTAACGGAAGATATTTGGCGCTGTCTGAAAGTTTTGCCTGGTTATTAGGCCCTTCATTATTGCCGTAAACTATTGACATCGAATTTTCAAAATGAAGCCAATCAAGCGGGTGCGGATGAATATCTACCGATAGTTCGCCGCCATATAAGTTTGCCCGCGAAGCGGCAAATTGAAAAGTGTCAATGACAGTATTCTGGCCTGCGCTGCTCGACACTTTTTGATTGTATATATAGTTTTTTATATTATTGTCAAAAACACTTGCGTCTATCGTTACGTGTTTTGAAAAATAATTCAGGCCTACATCTTCCTGCCAGTTAAATTCTGGTTTAAAATCCAGGTTGCCTTTTTGAAAAGTATTTGTACCGGGGTGAATTCCGTTTGCGGAAATTTCAGAAATATTAGGAGCCCTGTATCCCCGCCCAATATTAATCTTACCTGTAAAATGGTTTGAAAAGCGGTAAGACAATCCCATGCTTCCGCTAGCCCCGGAAAATGTGTGCTTGTATGCATAGAAGGGATTGTCGGCGCCGGTTGTATCCTGGCCGTAAACAGGTCTGTCAAAACCGGTGGAAATATCTGGCTTAGTGTACAAAGCCTGGTTATTAAATTGTCTTAAATCATATCGAACGCCGCCTGCAATTTCCAGTTTATCAATTGTCTTTTTTGCGAAAATAAATGGGCCGATATCAAATTGATTATACGATGGTATGATAAAGTCTGTGCCCTTATCAACATTGTTTGTTTGATACATACCGTTGAGCCCTGCGGTAACGCTCCAGCCTTTTTTTTCTGCAAAATAATATTTTGCATCATAAGTAAAAGTGTTGAGCGTTAGGTACAATCCTGGAATCGAAACCTGCGGGTGGCTAAATTCCTGTCGTATATTTTTTTGGTAGGCCAGGTTTATTTCAAGCCTTGCATTGCCAAGTGTAAAATTATTGGAACTATAAATTCGGTAATGCTGAACGCGTTGGTGCAGCGCGGTGATCTTGTAAGATTTTAATTCTTCATCTGAAACGATCGGCCTTAAAGTATCTGCTTCGGTAATTTGTTTTGTAAATCTTCGTGATGCAGAATCTCTGCTGCCATCGGGTATTTCCTGGAGGTCGTTGAAAGTAGAAACTCCTAAATGCGAATAACCCCACGACCTGTTAATACCAGCAGAACCACTAAAGTCAAGTTCCCTGAAGCCTGTATTGTACACTCTTCCGTCAATGCTGTTACGGTAATTTGTAGCTTTTTTAAAAGAACCTCTACCCATCCACGTTATGGAATTTTTATTTCCGGCAACCATTGCAGAACTTTCTGTAAGGCCATTGTTCATTTGATATTCTGTAGATACATTTCCAATGGTTTTCCCGTCAGGTGGCGGGTTGGCGGGCAAAAGATTAACAACCCCGGCTACAGCATCAGAGCCGTAAATTAAGCTGGCAGGACCCTTTACAACTTCCACCTTATCTACCATATTCTGGTCAACTTCTATTCCATGTTCATCTCCCCACTGCTGGCCTTCCTGCCTTACGCCATCGTACAAAGTAAGAATGCGATTGAAGCCTAAACCTCTTATAAATGGTTTTGAGACATTTGGGCCGGTAGTTACCGCACTTACCCCGGGAACTCTTGCAATGGCATCAATAATATTTGTACTTAAATTTTGCTGAAGATATTGTTTGCTGATAGAAATTATTGGTATTGGATTTCTTCTAATTGTTGTAGCTTTTGAACTTCCTGTAATTACAATTTCACTTTCCTCAGTCACCGCAATTTCCAATGCAAAGTCAGATGAAGTGTTTCCATTTAATGATATTTTTTTTACCATACTCTGATAACCTACATAACCCACTTGAACTAAGTAATTGCCCTCTGGAATATTACGAATTGAAAAATTTCCATTTACATCTGCTGTAGCGCCAACCTTTAAATCCGGAATATAAATGCTGGCACTTGGCAGCGGGAAACCTGTACTGGCAGCGGTTACCTTACCGGAAAGCGTAATTGTTACCGAAATATTTTTTGTATAATTTGTTTGCCCAAAGGCAGAATTGAAACTCCCGTTAAATATGATAAAAATGAGAGACAGGAAGTAATGATTTTTCATTAATTTATTTTAAAATTTATAATGCAATAACAAATTCTATTGGAGAATTTTTACTTGATAAAAGAAAACTGCAATTAAAATTTTAAAGGCGGCCCACGAAGATTATTATAGAAAAGTGATTGGGAAATAAAGGATGGCTCCTGAACGGAAAAGAAAGAATGAGCAGAA
>JBBRSV010000145.1:0-10784 GCA_038245055.1 Chitinophagales bacterium
ATCCAGGCAGATATTCCGCAGTTTAATTTTAGTAATATTAGTTTTAATAATATTCATTTCACCGGCAGGGGAACATCAGATACACTTACATTTAATGGAAACATTGATGACGTAATAATCAATGACAGCCTTCACGCGCCGGGTACTACCATACAGGTTATTGCGAACAATGACGTATCCGATTTAACGATTAATACTTCGGCGAATAAAACATTAAACGCTGCTGATTTATCTGCAAGAATTCAGACAAAAAAAGATGGTTTTCAATTGCGGTTCAATCCTTCATCCTTTGCAATCAACGGAAAAAAATGGAGCATAGAACAAGGTGGCGAACTTGAGCTAAATAAAAACATGCTCATGGCAAGCAACATCAAATTTTCTCAAAACGGTCAGCAAATTTTAGTTTCTACAGAGCCCTCAGCAATAGGATCCAGTAACGATGTGGTAGTAGGACTTAAAAATCTTGTAATCGGTGACTTCACTCCTTTCTTTACAAAAGAGGTGAAATTAAACGGATTAATGAGCGGTAACGTGCGCATCAATGATCCTTTTGGTAAACTTGCTGTTGAGTTCGATACAAGGACTGAACAATTTCGTTTTGAAGATGATTCTATCGGCGTATTATCTACTACAGGAGAATATCTCGCCGGCCCTGGAAGTGTAAAAATTCATGCGATATCTGATAATGATTTGTACAATTTTAAAGGCGACTTTAATTATTTGCCCAGGGATTCAAGTGGCAATCAAATCAACGGCAATATTGTTCTTAACCATTCCGGAATACATATTTTGCAAAATTATCTTGGAAATATATTTACCGGTATTTCAGGAAAGGCAACAGGCGTTCTCAATGTTTCCGGTACTGCCGCGGATACGAAACTTACCGGAAGTGTAAAGTTGGACAGTACTGCAATGACAGTAATTTACACACAATGCCGTTATACTTTTGATAATGGAACGCTGATAAAATTTAATCCCGATGAAATTGATTTTGGAACCATAACGATAAGGGATACACTAAACAATACAGCCACCGTAAGTGGAAAATTATACCATAGCTTTTTTAATAATTTCTTCTTTAATGAACTTCATTTAAAAACTGATACTAAAACTGATGGTACTTCAAAATTTATTTTATTGAATACTACTGCCCGCGATAATAAACAGTTTTACGGCAACCTGATAGGTAAGGCAGAATTATCCCTGAATGGATTTGTAACAGATATGAAAATGAATATAGTTGGTGAACCAACCGATAGCAGCCATATCTATTTGCCAACGGGCGAAACGGCTGAAACGGGGTCTCTCGATTATATTGAGTTTACAAAATTTGGCCGTGAAATGAAGGCTGATCTTACTTCCAGGGAGAATTCGAATATAAAGGTGGATATGACCATTACTGCAAATCCATTTGCAAAAATTGACGTGATACTTGATGAAACAACTGGCGATGTGATAAAGGCGCAGGGTGATGGAAAACTCAATATAACGGCAGGAACACAGGATCCGCTCACGATCCGCGGAAGGTATGAAGTACAACAAGGAGAATACACATTTAACTTTCAAACTTTTCTAAAAACGCCGTTTAATTTGCAACAAGGTTTTATAGAATGGCAGGGCGACCCTTACCTTGCTAACTTAAATATTGATGCTATTTACAGGGCGCAAAACGTTGATCTTAGCAGCATCCCAACGAGCTCTATTCATTCAGCTTCTTCAAAAGGGGATGTGGATATTATTTTTAAATTAAGAGGAACTTTAAAAACGCCGGAGCCTTCTTTTGAATTTCAATTTCCTTTTGATAATCCATTGAAGTCTGATCCAATTGCGAATGAATATTTAAAAACCTACCAGTCTGATCAGAATGAATTGAACAGGCAGGTAACTTCTTTATTGCTTTTTAATACTTTCATGAACAACCAGCAGGGATTAATTACGAGTAACAACACGGCGAATTTTGTAACGCGAAGCGTTGGGCAATTATTATCTGCAACGCTTTCAAGTTCTCTTAATTCATGGCTTCAAAAATTATTGAACACACGGACTGTTAACCTGTATACAAATATTAATACAGCGGACTTCAATTTTCAAAAAGGTGTTACACAAAAGGAAATTCAGAATGTTGGCAATTTTGGAGTTAAAACCACCTTTTTAAAAAACAGGCTTCTTGTAAATTTTGGAGGGAATGTAGACTACAAGTTGGTACAAAGTTCTACGAATTCAAATTCAAATTTCCTTTTCTCGCCCGACGTGTCATTTGAATATTTGATTTCGCCGGACGGAAGATTGCGCGTAATTGGGTTTAATCGTAGCGACGCCGACCTCGGCGATATTTCAGGAGTGACGCGACGGAACCGAACCGGAGTTCAACTTTCTTACCGCAAAGAATTTGACACTTTTACTGAATTCTTTACAAACGCAAGAAAGAAAATTCCCCGAAAAGTAATCGCAGATACAACGTCAAAAAAATGAGAATTTTTCAGGTTCGCATTAAATTTTGCCCGTTTGCAAAATCGTATGTCCCAATTTATCCCTCTTGGTCGTCAGGTATTTTTCGTTGTGCGAATTTGACTTTATTTCGATAGGAATATTTTCGACAATTTCAAGGCCGTAACCTAAAAGCCCAGCTCTTTTTCTTGGGTTATTACTGATGAGTTTAATTTTTGAAATACCAAGTTCTCTTAATATTTGCGCACCTACTCCATAATCTCTTTCATCCATCCCAAATCCTAGTTTGAGATTAGCCTCTACGGTATCCAATCCCTCTTCCTGAAGTTTGTAAGCCTTTAATTTATTGAGTAATCCAATGCCGCGTCCTTCCTGGTTCATATAAAGTACTACGCCCTTTCCCTCCGCTTCTACCATTTTCATTGCAGCATGCAACTGATCACCGCAATCGCATCTTAACGATCCTAAAATATCACCGGTCATGCAACTGGAATGTACCCTTACCAGCACAGGCTCATCTTTTTCCCAACTGCCTTTTTTAAGTGCCATGTGTTCTTCGCCCGTATTAATTTGCTTGTAAGCAATTAATTCAAACATGCCATATTTTGTAGGCATTTTCACCCGTACATCTTCCTTCACAAGACTTTCCATTTTTAGGCGATAAGCAATCAGGTCTTTTATGGAGATAAGTTTTAGGTCATGTTGTTTTGCAATAACGCGCAGTTCTGGCAAACGCGCCATAGAGCCATCCTCATTCATAATTTCTACTAAAATTCCGCCATCTCCATGACCGGCAAGCTTCGCCAGATCTATTGTGGCTTCGGTATGCCCGGTTCTTCTGAGCACGCCGCCATTCTTAGCTCTCAATGGAAAAATGTGCCCGGGGCGGCCCAAATTTTCTGGTTTTGTTTTCGGATCAATCAGTGCCTGTACGGTTTTCGCGCGGTCATGTGCTGATATTCCTGTAGTACATCCATTATCCAACAGATCAACACTCACAGTAAAAGGCGTTTCATGAAGTGCTGTATTATCATTGACCATAAGGTCCAATTTTAGCTCATCGCATCTTTTTTCTGAAAGCGGCGCACAGATGAGGCCACGGCCGATTTTGCTCATAAAATTTATGATTTCCGGCGTTACATTTTTTGCGGAAGTGATAAAATCCCCTTCATTTTCGCGTTCCTCGTCGTCCACCACAATTACAAGTTTGCCATTTTTTATATCATTAATGGCTGATTCAATAGTATCTAACATCTTATAAAATTATTTTGCAAAGATAACTCAATGAGAATCCTCATTTATGTAAAATTGTTGAAATATGGAAATCATATTCGTAGAAAACTAATTTTTATTTACCAATAAATTTTTGAACAGGAATGAAAGCAATTTTTTTAATAAATTTTTTATTCAATCAGTTCAACTCCAACGGATAACGTTTTATTAATATTGCCTGCGCAGCGTTTTAGCTCCTAAAAAAGTCATAAGAGTGTTAATAAATCTATAACGCCAAATTGAAATTATTCAGTTCCTTTGATGCAAACCCAAAAAACTAAAACAGCAATGACCTTAAAAAAGATTTTACCCTTTATTATCGCCACATTTCTTCCTTTCCTTTCGATTGCCCAGGTAACCACCAGTAGCATTACCGGATTTATAAAATCTGAAAATGGGCTGCCATTGGATGGAGCAACTGTAACTGCTGTTCATCAGCCGTCGGGAACGAAATACGTAACGCTAACCAAAAAGGATGGAAATTTTTCCATACCAAATACAAGAGTCGGGGGCCCTTACCACATTACAGTTGAATATGTAGGATATACGTCTCAAGTAATTGATAACGCCAATTTAAACCTTGGCGAGCCATATATTGCCGATATGGTTCTTGTGCCAAATTCAAAATTATTAACAGAAGTGACCGTTACCACTGGTAATCCTGCATCTGCAAAATCAAAAACAGGTGCAAGTACAATTTTCAATTCGCGCCAAATTGCAACGTTGCCTTCAATTTCGAGAAGTATTACAGATTTTACAAGGCTTACTCCGCAGGCCAGCAGTGGTAATAGCTTTGCCGGGAGAGATGGCAGATTTAATAATCTTCAAATTGACGGGGCTAATCTAAATAATAATTTTGGCCTTTCGACTGACCCTCAGCCCGGTGGCGGAGCTAGTCCTATTTCAATTGATGCATACGATGAAATCTCAGTAAATATTGCACCATATGACGTAAGGCAATCAGGATTTACCGGTGCAGGCCTTAATGTAATTACTAAAAGCGGAACCAATACCTTTCACGGTACTGCCTACGGCTTTTATCGTAATGAAAAATATAACGGAACGCATGTTGGGGATGTAAATCTTACGCAAACTCCTCAAAAAAATAAAGTATATGGGGCAAGCTTTGGAGGCCCGATTATAAAAGATAAATTATTTTTCTTTGCCAATGCGGAATGGGAAAACAAATCAGTTCCCAACGGAAATACTTTTGTTCCTACGGGGTCAAGTGCCTCAGGAAACTTATCTGCCTCACCTAAAGATTCGCTTGATAAATTCGCTTCTGTGTTAAAATCAAAATATAACTATGTTGCAGGAGCATACGATAATCGCCCAAATTATATTACTAAAAATCGAAAATTACTTGGTAAAATAGATTGGAATATCAGCAATAAACAAAAATTAGTTTTAAAATATAGTGATTTCAAAGGATCAGATCAATCACCATTAAATGGAAGCAGCGTGCCAAACAGCGGAGCTGGCGGCTTCACAATCAGGGGAACTTCAGGAGCACTTAGCAGGTTGCCAAATAATAGAAATAGTAATCAATCCATAGGTTTTGCTAATTCTGATTATGGAACAGATCACATTGTTCAATCGGCTACGCTGGAATTGAATAGTAACTTTAGCAGCAGGGTTGCAAACCAGTTACTTTTTGCATATACTCATATTAATGATAAAAGAAACAGCCCGGGCGGAGTATTTCCCACTATTGAGATATTCGATGCGGATGGAACAGTTGCAGGTGTAACAAAAGGCCGCAATTATATGAGTGCGGGAACTGATCCGTTTACCAGAAATAATGAAGTGGTAAATAATATCGCAACGGTAACCGACAATTTCACCTATTTCGCTGGTAAACATACACTCACTGCAGGAGCCACTTATGAATATCAAAAAGTTGGAAACGCTTTTATGGCAGGGTCAGAAAGCTATTATATTTATAATAGTTTAAATGACTTTATAACTGATGCGGCACCAGCCTTCTTCTCTTATACTTATTCTTTAGTGCCAGGGCAACCAAAAGTTTTCTCTGCTAACTTGCAATTAGGCCAATTAGGTGCGTATTTACAAGATGAAATTCATATCAATAGCAATTTCAAACTTACCTTCGGAATAAGGGGAGATGTGCCTACTTATTTAAAGCAGCCGATAGCAAATACCGCAATCGATGCTTTACAATTTCCGGATGCTAACGGAAACCTTAAAAATTATAGTACTGGAAAGTGGCCTAAAGCAAACATCTTATTTTCACCGCGGGTTGGTTTCAGGTGGATGGTTCCTGATGAAAAAGGCCTTGTACTGCGTGGCGGAACGGGAATTTTTACCGGTAAAATACCATTTGTGTTCCTGACAAACATGCCCAGTAACAGTGGTGTCTATCAGAATGGTGTGGTACTTAATTCTACTGCAAGTCTTGCGGGCTTAACTTTCAATCCTGATCCGGATGCATACAATTCCAAGTTTCCTGCTACGGTTACTGCGAAAGCACCAGGAAGTTTCGTGTTGATTGATCGTAATTTTAAATTCCCACAAGTGTTTAGAACAAACTTTGGAATTGATAAACAACTCGGACATGGATTTACCGCAACAGTTGATTTATTATATACTAAAGATTTAAATGCAGTTAAAATGCGAAACGCAAACCTGATTGCTCCAACAGGGACTTTGTCTGGTTCAGATACGAGGCCATATTATCCTGCAACACAAACTGGAAATTCAAAATTCGTAAATCCGTCAGTGGGTTCAGTTATTGTTCTTGAAAATACCAAGAAAGGATATTCGTTCTCAAGTACTGCGCAGATATCCAAGTCTTTTGCTAATGGATTCTATGGCTCGCTTGCTTATACATATACTTTAGCAACTGAAGTAAGCCCTAATCCCGGCTCACAAGCAACCTCTGCGTGGCAGTCAATCATTAACGTTGGTACGCCGAATAGTGAAGAATTATATAATTCAGCCTATTCAATTCCTCACAGAATAGTTGGTACAATTTCTTACAGGAAAGAATATGGAAAACATTTTGCCAGCACATTGTCGCTTTTCTATGAGGGAGAAGCACAGGGCCGCTTTAGTTATATTATTGGCGGAGATCTTAACCGGGACGGAAATTCATCTTCTGACCTGATGTATATTTATGCAAAAGGTTCTGATGTCCCTTTTTCAAATTTTACAACAACCAGCGGAGGCGTTACAACTGTTAAATATACCGTGGCGCAACAGCAGGCTGCTTATGATGAATTTATAAGTAACTCGTCTTACTTAAGCAAACACAAAGGCCAATACGCTGAAAGAAATTCAGCGCTTACTCCATGGTATAATAGAGTCGATGCACGTTTCCTGCAGGACTTTTTCATTAAAACAGGCGAAACAAAACATACACTTCAATTTAGCGTAGACGTTTTAAACCTTCCGAATTTGCTAACTAAGAATTGGGGTACTAAAGATCTTTATACCATAAATAATCCACTTACATATAAATCTATTGATGCAACCGGAACCCCGGTTTATAACCTTGCTGAATTTAATAAAGCATTGGTTACAACACCATATCAACCGGATATTTCCACCTACAGCACCTGGGGTATGCAACTTGGTTTAAGGTATATATTTTAATAAATTATCTTTTAAACAGAAAATGCCCTGGAAGTTCCGGGGCATTTTTTGTTTATTATGTATTCGGTAATTGTTTTGGTTAATTCCTGCTCAACATTATTTTGCCATTCTTAAAAAGGTTTGCGTTCTGCCAGTTCATCAATAAAAAATTACTGACAATTAAATTAAAAAAATGTGACAAAAAATTTATGAAGCTTCTTTCAAAATTTGCTGTGGCTTGTGCATGTTTAATTTACCATTATATTGAGCGCCCAATTCTATTTCAAGAGAATTGGTGGTTATCTCGCCATTTACACAACCCGTCTTTTTAATTTCAAGCTGGGTGGCCTTAACGTTGCCGTTTACCGTTCCGTAAATGATAGCGGACTTTGTGTTTATATCGCCTTCCACATTTCCCTTTTCGCCGAGTACCACGCCACCTTCGACGTTTACATTGCCGATTATTGTTCCCTCAATCCTTATTACGGATGAACCTTGTAATTCGCCGGTGAACACATAGCCTTCACCAATTATAGTAGAAATTTCCTGTTGGTTAATTTCTAGCGGTTGCTGTTTGTTGTTTTTCTTGAACATAATTATTGGAGTGTTAAAAAAGATGCAGGATTTATTTGTTGACCATTTTTGTGTACTTCATAATGCAGATGTGGCCCGGTTGAACGGCCGGTAGACCCTATATTTCCAATTTGTTGACCGATTTCAATTTTTTGATCAACCCTCACTAAAATTTTTGATAAATGTCCGTATAATGTTTCAAAACCATTTCCATGTTTTAGCATAATGCAATTGCCAAAGCCGCCGCGTAAACCTGCAAATTCTACAACACCTCTTGCCATTGCTTTTACCGGGCCGCCTAATGGTCCTTTAATATCAAGGCCTTTATGGGTTTCTACATTTTCACCAGTAAACGGGTTTTCCCTATGGCCAAAAGTAGAAGTTATGCGACCTGGATATGGGAAGCCAAGTGGCGTGTACGAGATATTATAAATAATTCTACTCAGATAATCGTCGTAAAAATTGCTGATTTCTTCCGTTGAAACGATGTCATTATTATTTTCTTCGCCGCCCTGCGGTCCTTTAAAAACAGTCTTTATTCCTCTTGCTTTTAAAAATCCGTTGATAGTTGAAAGCTCTTTATCAATTTTTATAAACTTATCATGCACAGCGTTGGTATCAACTTCTGATATAACCTGGTGCATTGAATGGAGCCTGGTTGACAACGCCATTTGTATTTTGCTTTGTTCAATATTATTGGACATTAATAAACCAATGTAGCCTACCAATGCCAGGAACATACACGCAACAATAACAACGTATTTTTTCCAATGAAGTATTAAGCCGCTGGAAATTTGCATGGGCTTTATACCTTGCGCGGTTTTGCTTACAAATAAAATTGTGGTTTTTTCTTTTTTGTTCCTCATAATACCGGGTTGACGTTTTAAATATTTACTACTTCATTCTGGAATAATAATTATTTGAAAGTTGGATTTTTTCTCTTCCCGAACTTGCCGGGAATATTTATAACGTTCACTGATTGGCTTTAATTGCCCTGTAATTTCATTTTTTATTAACATAAACTATGATGGATAACACAAGGCTCAGGTACAAAAGAAGCAAACTAAACTGCCAAACTCCGTCTTTAGGAGCAACTTGAGAAAAATAGCAAAGGCGGCTAAAATTTTATTCACTCTCAAAAGCAGACTAAAAGATCACTAACTTTCATATAGAATCGTTTTTTATATGCGGGAAATTTCACTTAAGAGTGCTACAGGTAAATGGACGATGACCTCGGTTATTCTTGCATCAGCAATGGCCTTCATTGATGGTACGGCTTTAAATGTGGTTTTACCCTCACTGCAAAAAGATTTGGGTGCAACTGGCACTGATTTATTTTGGCTGCTAAATTCATATTTGTTAATGCTGGCTGCCCTAGTGTTGCCCGCCGGCTCAATGGGGGATAAACTTGGCAGAAAGAAAATCTTCATGATCGGCATTGGTATTTTTATGGTGGCATCTGCCGCCTGTGGTTTTGCCCCATCAGTTTTGTATATCATAATTTTTAGGATTATTCAAGGTGTTGGCGGCGCAATGATGATTCCGGGAAGCTTATCTATTATTAATGCAACATTTGGTAAAAATGAAAGAGGAAAAGCAATTGGCACCTGGTCTGCGATAACCACATTAGTTACCATTGGCGGCCCAATACTTGGTGGAGCGCTTGCCGATGCAGGGCTTTGGCGCATGATTTTTTTTATAAATATTCCACTTGGTATTGGATCACTTTTAATTTTATGGCGCAAAGTGCCCGAAAGCCGCGATGAAAACTCGGCTCGAACATTTGATTATACCGGAGCTGGTGCTATTGTTGCAGGCTTAGCGTTATTAACTTATGGCTTTTTAGAAATTCCAAAAACAGGTTTCAACAACTGGGAGGTATACGTAACTCTTACCGCAGGGCTTTTTGCTTTGATTAGTTTTTTTATTATTGAAAAAAAAAGCAGGCATCCAATGATGCCATTAAAGTTATTTAGCAACAAAACTTTCGCCGGCGCTAATTTGCTTACTTTTTTCCTATACGGCGCATTATTTTCAGCAATCTTATTTTTGACATTAAATATGATTCAAATACAAGGCTATAGCCAGTTACAGGCGGGTATGACTTTGTTGCCCTTTACAATTTTGTTGATTTTAGTTTCAAGGTGGTCGGGTGGCCTGGTGGATAAATTTGGCCCGAGATGGTTTCTTATTTTAGGGCCTCTTACGGTTGCTATCGGAATTTTTTATTTATCATTTATTAAAGTAACCAATGGCCCTTCTTCTTTTTGGATAACTTATTTTCCTGGTATTGTCCTTTTTGGATTAGGGATGTCTTTTACAGTAACTCCGCTTACAACCACTGTTATGGGCGCAGTTGCTGACCATTTTTCGGGAACGGCTTCGGGTATTAATAATGCAATAAGTAGAATTGCAAATGTGTTTGCGAACGCAATTATTGGCGCTTTGGCAATTCTATTTTTCACTGGTTTCCTAAATAATTCTGTAAAAGAATTCTCTTTGAAGCCGGAAGTAAAAGCGCAAATTGTTGCTGAAGCGGCCAACCTTGGTGATGCTAAAATACCCGCCGCATTAAGTGGCCAAATTAAGGAAAAGGTTAAGGTGGCTTACAGAGATGGATTTATAAATGCCTATGTAGATGTAATGCGTATCTGCGCTTCACTTGCTGCCGTATCTGCACTTATGGCTTTCTTTTTCATCAAAGATCATACATTAAAAAAGAAGTAATAATAAACCGGCATATTTATTTTTTAATTCAACTTAAAAATCCACCGCCTGTGGCGGTGGTCATGTTCTGCTGGCTCCGCCTTAATTTTGGAGATGTCAAGTAAATATAAGAAGCTATCACATGTAGTATATAAATGCGATTATCATATAGTTTGGACGCCAAAATATCG
>JBBRSV010000146.1:0-10749 GCA_038245055.1 Chitinophagales bacterium
ACAGCTATACCGGCTTCCTGTTTCTTGATGGCAGTCACAATTTGACTTTCTGTAAATCGCTTTTTCATAATTGTAAAATTTAAAGTTAATAAAAGTGGTATTAACTCTAAACCTTATGGCCGAACTTTGGGGGAGCTTACACGGGCTTGCTGCTAAGTGCCTTGGATCCGATGAAAATTCCATTTTGGTTTTTGTGGAGTACATTTCTCATTACAAATAATATTCTACTTGCCAAAAATCAGCATTATAACTTTTATGTAGTAGGCATTGGGCTTGGTTCTTTACTTGGTTTTCTAATATTTATATACGGAGGAAATTATTTTATTAGAACAATTAATGCCCATCAGGATATTATTAACTGGATTATAGGAGGCATATTATCAGTAACAGCAATTATACAGATATACAGGCTAAAGCGACCAACTAAACGCACCTCTTTAAGTAAAAAAAGAGGAAGGAACGAAAGTTACCCAATTGGTAAAAACAGCTAACAATATAAAATCTTGACCTTACCGGCTTAGTTTATACTGATACCTCTTGCCAGGAATATTCCATTTTTATTTGCATACGCTATGTAGAGACAAAGATTAATCCTATCAAACAACACATGAATAATGACGATTATTCCAACAATAATAATAACAGCAATACAGGTACAGAAAGGATTGGAACCAAATATTAAAGCGATTACACTTTACCAATTACGTTTTAAAATAGTAAATAAAAAAGCCGAAATCACTTTCGGCTTTTTACACTCCTATCATCAACATTTTTGTTTATCCCAATTATAACGAGGTTATTAAATATTCTCAATCACATCTTTCTTTGTTTTAGTAAGATAAATTACTGTAGCCAGAATTGCAATCAGGAAAATTGCGCTGGTGATAACAGTGCCAAGTCCTAAGCCTCCATCACTGTTTGATTGAGAAAGATAGTCGCCAATGGAGGCACCGAGCGGCCGGGTTAAAATATATGCTATCCAGAATGTTAGTACAGCATTTAGTTTTAAATACTTATGAGCAAGCCACGACATTAAAATCAACGCAGCAAATATACCGGCCGATAATAAATATCCCAGCTTGTAGCTCTCGGCTACAAGATCTCCGGCGGCAGTACCCAATGCAAAAGTAAAGAGTATGGCAAGCCAGTAAAAGGCTTCCCGGCGAAGGGTATTTATTTTATGAACAGACAGAGTTTTCTCCACTACATACCAAATAATAAAAGTTATTGCCAACGCTACTGAAAAAACAACGGTAGCTAATTGAAGGGAAACTCCAAAATTATCGGTCAGGTTATCGGTAATTAAAGTGCCAACAACACTGATCAAAACAACCGCAAGCCAATAAACTGCAGGAATATATTTATTTGATTTGAACTGGAAGAAGAGTGTAATAAGAAGCAATGCACCCATTACTGCAGATGTGCCTGTGAGGCCCAGATTCAGGCTTGTATTTAAAAAATCAGCCGCAGTTTCGCCAACAGTAGTACATAAAATTTTGACTACCCAAAAATAAAGCGTTATCTGCGGTACTTTATTCAGCATTTCCCTTGCCGTTTTGCCGCTATCTATTTGTTGAAAAGTATTTGTGTCCATTAGTTATTAGTTTACATTAATAAATAGCAGTTACTGCCACTCAAATACATACTTCTTAATATTTCAAAATTCAGATAAATAAAATCCGCCTCCAAATCCGGAGGCGGATTTTGTTAGTCTTTCAGAATTAAATTATCCTTTTTCTGTCTTTATGAATTTACCATCCTTGTCAAAAATTAATTCTTTTCCTTTTATTTCAGCTTCATAGGTAACGGTACCTTTTGCATCAGTAACAAGTGCAGCTTCTACTATTTTTGCCCCATGCTCATGTTCTTTCACATAAGCTAAAACCGATGCAGGTAGTTGACTTACCGTGATGGCTTTTACAATTTCAACAAAGTTTGCGGATGGGGTGAACACTGCTGAATTGTCTTCGCCGGATTTGCCTCCCCAGTTGGCTTCAAAATTCCCTTTTTCTTTTTCCCATGAAACTTTTGCCTTAGCTGTTTCTGGATATTTTTGCATTAATGCCGATTTAACGTTTGCAGGAACATCGGCTGTTTTTAAATCCTGTGCATGTACACCAACCATAAACAGGCATACTAACGTAATTGTTGCTAATAACTTTTTCATAATTTAATTTTAAGTGTTTTGTTAATTATTAAGAAACAAACCTATTACTACAATCTGTGGATAAATTGAAGTAGTTATAAAAGTTTAGTTAAAGTGATTCTGAAATAGCTGTTTCTGGATATTAATATCAAAGTGCAATGCAATAATGAGTATCTCTCTCTTAATGATAGAAACAATAAATACCAGATGTTTCTAAAAAAATAATACGATGCTTTTCTAAAACGAATATTTTATGCTCAATTGCCACTGCCACCTGGAGTTAATGGGATCAACTGTATAATACTACCCGGTTGCAGGTTTGTTACATGTAAATGTGGGGAAATATCCTGTTGTTGGGTTACCAGGATTTTTTCCGTTGGCATCTTTTGTCTTATACCAAAAATTAGCAGACAACACCGTCAGGCAATTATTTCTTGAAGAATGCCTGACTTTCTTCAAGAAAGCGGACTTAATACAGCGTTAATACGGACTTAGACAATCCTGTTTCCGTGTTGTTTCCTGACTGATTCTACCATCTGCCCTGTTTTAACTCATGCCGTTTTCCGGACATTGAAGAACATTTAATCGGGAATGGACGCTCACTCAAATATCCCAAGTCACTTTCTCTAGCCTGATTTGAACTTCTTTTAATGTGTTAAGTAAATCAGTCTCCGCCAGCAGTTCTCCTAAAATAAATTCCTTGAATGTTGTGTGGTAAGGTTACTTTATTTTATCCTATGCATCTCTCGAAAGGAATGGAAAATGTCAAGTATTTAGGACGGAATACTTGACATTTTGCAGATGGCAATAAACAAGAACTGCAAATTTTGTGAGGAAGATTATGTGGATGTTCCGTCTTTCCCCAAAATAAAAACTTTTGCTTCATGAGGCCTCGGCGAATTAAAAAAAGCCCGCCGATTGGCGGGCTAATAATTAAGGAAGCATAGCTAACCAACGCTTAGAACCTGGAGCAGGATAACGGCACTTACCGATAAGCTTACCATTAACTACATAAGCATACCAACCATTGGCTGAACGCCAAACTTTACAATTGGAAGGTGAACACCATAACTGATACATAACATAAAATTTAAAAAATGAAAAAATATAAATACAGAACTGTATCAGCTATTGGGCATCGGCGCACTCCAAATTTTTTTAGCATAAATGTTGGCACTTCGCCAGGCTCAGTGTGACAGCCGTAGCCCAGGGCTGTGTTGATGGCTAAAAAAATTTGGATGCGTCCGGGGAGGTTTTGTGTGGGAGCGCCAATGGCTAACTTTGTGTAGTATTTGTTTTTTTGCAGGACCGAAATGTTGCTTAGGACGGTTACGGAGAAGAATGTTGAAAGTTAAAAATGGAAGATGAAGCCGGGTGGCTTTTGTGTGGGGGCGCCAATGGCTAACTTTGTGTAGTATTTGTTTTTCCCTTTCCTACGAAGCGGAATTAGAGAGTAGTAAATTGAAAAGCGGCATATAGATTAGATCAACGTCTATAGTCACATTATTTGGAGTTATTGATAATAGCAGATATTTGTCGATGGCAATGTTACCGCCAACAGGCTTACATATTTTACATCCAAAGAATAATTGATTTTTGCAATTTTAATACTAATTAATGAGTGCAATGGTTAAGGCTTTATTATCATTAATTGTAAATTTACAGTCGCTAAAAGAAGGTGAAGATAAAAAGGGTTTATAATTATTTGAAAATCCATATCCTTCTTTTGGAACACCTAGAAGATTAGTATTGCATTTTCCGTCAGAATTTTCATCTTGAAAAAGTGCAATAGCATAATCTCCTTTAGGTAAATTTGTGATAATATATTTTTGTGGGGATTGGGTTATCTTAAAAGCAATCCGTCTATATTCACCTTCCTTTTGTAAAAAAAACTTATTCTCTGTATAAATGGCGAGTTTTATTTCTCCTTTTATGATTTTAATGTTAGTAATGGTTACTGTAAGCCCAAAAGTTTGGGAATAAGCATTCTGACCAATAATTATCGCAAATATCAATATCAGGTACTTCATAAAGAAATTAATATTGATTAAGAAAGTTAAAAAAAATTATTTCTGTAAAGTTTTTATCCTCTTGATTTATAAATAAATTAACACAATTGGTTAACGAACTCTTTGGTTAACAACTTTTCAATACACTTAGTCCAGTACAAATGGATCAACTTAAACAACAAAATAGCAACATATAAAACACTGCCACCAACAGGCAACTAATCGCACTGTTAGACATTTTTTATGTTTTATAGATAAGGAAATCTTAGAGACAAAGGCAATGTTTTTACACCAAAATTTTTAAAAGAAAATTAAGTTTATTTTAATTGGTTAGGATTCCTAGCCAAATTTGTATCGACAATAATGCCCTAACAAATTAAAAAATAAAAAAGTGAGTAAATCAATTGCCTATTACAATCACAGTAAATTTGAATATTTACCGGAGGCCTTTAGAAAGGCTGCCGTTTATGGCAAATTGGAGAAACTGATATTATTACTAAAATACTAACAGAATGAGAAGTGCTTGATTGTGGTATAAAAATTATTTAACCAGACGCAGCTTTAAATTCATTCACAAAAAAAATTAAAGATTATTTATTAATGACGGTACAAAATCTAATAGTAATAGTTTTAAGTGAAGTATTTGATTCAGTATTTTAATATTCTTATTATCTATATAATTTCCGGTGCTGTATTACTGGGCACAGGTTATCATACGTTGCTGTTTATTAATAACCACAACAAGCTGTTACGCAGTTATAGTAATTATCTTTTTCTTATTTTTTGTTATTGCCTGTATTGTATTTTGCGAATGCATCATGTGCTGGCCATGTATAAAAATTTTTTGCTAAGGAGTAGTTTGCTTAATAAGCACACATAAATAATAATATGTTGTTCATCACTTTAATCTAACATTCAATAAAATATATGAAGAACTTACTTTTTATTTGCGATTTAGATTTTTAACATTTTATGCAAGACAAAGGTGCCTCCCATCTTACAAATGCTTCCATTGCCTCATATTCTGCTAAACCCGGTTTATTATAAAAGGCAGCAGTGGCTTTGTTTCTTTCTTCCGCTCTTTGCCAGAATTCCCTTGAGTCTGTTCCTTGAAAAACTACACCATCTTTCTGCGACTGGTGTTTGAAAATACCAAAGCGTTTTTGTAAAACCTGGTCGGGACTCATAGGTACAGCCATTTCAATTTCATGAATCTCCCATTCTGCCCATGCACCCCGGTACAACCAAATCCAGCAATCCTTCATAAATTCTTTATCCTTTATTTTTCGTACAGCTTCAAATATTGCATCCAAACAAACCTTATGTGTACCATGCGGATCGGCCAGATCACCTGCTGCAAAAATTTGATGTGGTTTTATGTTTTCAATTAGTTGTTGAACAATCAAAATATCCTGCTCACCAATCGGATCTTTTTCAATCCTGCCGGTTTCATAAAACGGCAGATCCAGAAAATGGACATTCTCATCAGGTATTCCTACATACCTGCAAGTGGCTTTTGCCTCACTCCGTCTGATTAACCCTTTTACAAACCGAATCTGGTCGGAATCAATATCACTATCTTTTTTATCCTTTAGAAAGTTATTTGCTTCGGTATATATCTTAATAGCTTCATTAGTTCCCTTGTGAAACTTGTTATTGAAATCAATTGTATAATCAATAAACCGTAATGCTTCATCATCGGCCACTGCAATATTACCAGATGTTTGATAGCCCACATGCACATCATGTCCCTGGTCAACCAACCGCTGAAAAGTTCCACCCATAGAAATTATATCATCATCTGGGTGTGGACTGAAAATGAGGCACTTCTTTTTTTCGGACGTTGCCCTTTCAGGCCGGCACTCATCATCCGCTCCGGGCTTGCCTCCCGGCCAGCCGGTAATAGTATGTTGCAACTTATTGAAAACTTCTATATTAATATCATAAGCTTGCCCATATTGAGACAGTAAGTCGCTTAACCCATTATCATTATAATCCTTGTTGGTTAATTTAAGAATAGGCTTATTTATAGTTAATGATAAATTGGTAACTGCTTTTTTTATCAAATGGATGTCCCACAAAACATCTTGAAACACCCAAGGGGATTTAACACGGGCTAATTCTGATGCAGCTCCTTCATCAATAATAAAAAGTATGTTGCTATGTGTTTGCAAATAAGAGGCAGGCAGCATTTCATTAACCGGTCCCTCTATTGCATTTTTGAGAATTGCAGCCTTTTTCTCTCCCCCAGGCCAGCAATACAATTCGTTTTGCCTGCAATATTTTTTTAATTCCAAGTGTTATAGCCTTCTTTGGAACTTTTGCCAACTGCCCACCAAATTCTGATGCCGCAGCAACTCTTGTAGCATGGTCAAGCATCATTAATCTGGTTCCTGAATTTAACGCTGAGCCTGGTTCATTAAAACTGATATGCCCGTTGCCGCCAATACCCAGTAACTGGAAATCCAGCCCTCCCAATTTTTCTATCTTTTGTTCATAACCAAAACAAAAATCTTTTACTTCTTCCGGTGGGATTGTTCCATCAGGAATAAAATAATTTCCATCAGGAATGTCAACCTGATCAAATAGTTGTTCTTTCATAAATCGTACGTAGCTGTGCAGCGAATCCGCCTTCATTGGATAATATTCATCCAGGTTAAATGAGTAAACATTTTTAAAACTTAACCCTTCTTCTTTATGAAGCCGAACCAGTTCTTTATAGATGAATTTGGGTGTGGATCCTGTAGCGAGGCCGAGCACACAATATTTGCCATCCTTATTTTTTTGTTGGATTAACTCAGCAATTTCATTAGCAATAAAAATAGAGGTCTGTTGCGAATCAGTAAATATCCTTGTGGGTATTTTTTCAAAAATCACCGGTTCTTATATTAAAACTGTTTCAATCATCTTTTTATATTTTATTTATAGTTCAATAAATGTAAACATCCATTTTACAGGGTTTTGCCAATCAGCTCCTTTAAACCCAGCAACCGGCGCTTTTATTAAAATTGTATTCCAGCCTTTTTGCAGATAAATTTTTGTTGGAGAACGATACTCATATCCTTCATCTGTTAATGGAGTTTCACTATCACCTTTTTGTCCGCCATGTTTCCAATGAGGCGGTTCAATAAATTTTCCATTTGCCCATACTGCACTGTGCAGGCCATCCCATGCGCCAATCGGTGGCTCATCCGTTGCAGTTGACCGGGAAAAATTATTAAAACCGATCCAGAAATCTTTTTCGCCGTCTACATCAGCCCATATTTTTCTTGTGGCATACCAGGTAGTATTCTCTTTTGGATCTTGCAAATGAGAACTGATCATAGGGTGCCAGAAATGCCGCAACCAGATTGTTGCACCAAAGACTGAAGGATAATCTTTTAATTGAAAAGTATCTAAAAATTTTATTGTTTCGGGCGAAAAGGAAGTTGCCGTTTTTCCTTTATTATCAAAAGGGCCAATGAGTTTCCATTCAATATCGCTTTGTTTAAAATAGGGAAATGGTATGTTTCCAAAAGTTTGTTGCTTATGATCCAGTAAGCGGCCTTCAAACTCTATAAATGCATTATAGCGATCAGTTTCGGGCAAGCCAAAGTCAGATAAATAATTCTTGTAACCCCCGCCCCGCCAGCATCTTTCTGCAAAACTGAGCATAACAGGATAAACTGCATTCATTGTTATCAAGTCCTCTTCTTTACTCACCCTTCTGTCTGGCCAGTTACATAAAATGGCCCCCAGCCTGTTTACATCACCTGTTTTTACATCACCCATCTGGTGATTAAATACAGTTACCACTCCATCAAACGGATCAAAATGGTTCAGGTATAAATGCCTCGAATCAATTGTAGGATAACGGGGTTTTGGTTTTGAATTTCCGTTCCACATTTGCAGGATTGTACCTTCGGGTACATTACCACCGGGATCCCAGGCCATAACTTTTTTGCCCAATGATTTTACATGTGCTATCATTTGAGGCAGAAATTCTTTATTGGTAATCTTTACTTCATCGCCGCCAATGTGGATATAGGGAACATCCAGTTCGGTACACAGTTCTGTTAAAATATTCTTGCAGATTACTACGCCTTCTTCGCTTTGCATATCCACTCCCATTGCTCTCTTAAAAGCAGCACTATGACCTGGCATATCAATTTCAGGGATAAGTGTGATATATCTATTATTACAATATTGTATCAGTTCTTTCATTTCTTCCAGCGAATAATACTCACCAGGATTACGCAACATATTTTTACTTTCTGTTAGTTGCGGATATTGCTTGCTTTGCAATCGCCAGGCAATATCTTCTGTTAGATGAAAATGAAAGATGTTCAATTTATAGGCAGACATTACATCAATCTGTTGTTTGAGTTGTTTGACAGATTGATAATTTCTGCCTACATCTACCATAAATCCTCTCCAGGAAAAAGCAGGCCAGTCAGTAATTTCACAAGCATCAATCATGTTGCCATCTCTCATCAGTTGCTTTAAAGTTTGAATGCCATTATAAATACCATGAAGCGAATTAGCTGAAATTAAAATAGTCTTTTCATTTACTTCCAGTTTATATGCTTCGTTTTCTTGTGATGGTGTATTCAATTTTTCAATCCGCAATTCAATAACCGCCCCCCCGGTTTTTTCTTTCTTAACAATTGAAGTCAGCCATCCTTTATCAGCCAGGTATTGTTGTAAACGAACTGCTTCATATTGCAAACTGTCATGAGCAATCTTTATCTCTTTGCAGTTGTATAATTTAAAATATCCGGGGTTCCAATTTAATTTTTGCGGTAGGGGCAACAGGGAAACTTTTTCCTGTAAATCATATACATAAGAAAACACCAAATGTTTCCATAACAAATAGCCTTCTCCTTTCAAATGCAGACCATCATTGGTAAGTTCCGGTTTTAGTTTTCCTTCATCATCACAAAAGGAACTCTGTAAATCAATATATGTAAAGTGATATGCCACCTCGTTTTTACTTAAAGCTTCATTTACTTCCTTTATCTGCTTTGCTTTGCCGGTATGGCCCTGAAACTTGCTGTAGAAATCATTAACCGGCAAAATGCTTTGTATAAATAATCTGGTAGCAGGCGTTTTCTGCCGCAAATAAGAAGCGATCGATAAAATATTTTTTACAACACTATCGGCAGAAATTCCTCTTGCCAGATCATTTATTCCAATCATTAAAAAAACTTTTGCCGGTTTTCTTTTGGCTACTTCACCTATACGGTTTAATATACCTGCAGAAATATCGCCACTAATACCACGATTCTTAATTCGTAAATCATTAAACATTTCACTCCATTTTCCGCCTTCAGTAATACTATTGCCAATAAAAACAATATCGTCACTTGTTTTTGGCAATGCGTTGAAAAGCGAAACCCGTTGATGATAATAGGTAGAGAAAAGGCTATCAGGATATTGCGGCAACTGCACCTGTGCTGCAGATGATAAGTTTAGTAATAAAAGACAGATGATGAAACTGTATTTTCTGCTATTCATAAAATATAATTAGTTTCCCTGCAAATGCTGATTAAAAATTTCTTCCGCTTCTGTATCATCATATTTTTTTATTAATATCAACAATTCACTTTTAAGTTTTATTATTTGTTGTTGATATTTTTTTTCATCAATCAGGTTATTCATTTCATTCGGGTCCTTTTGCAGATCGTACAATTCCCAACTGCTTACTCTTTTGTAAAAACGGATAAGTTTATATCTTTTTGTTTTGATGCCAAAGTGCGGCGACACGGAGTGCTCACCATTTTCGTAATAGTGATAATAAAGCGCATCACGGCCTTTACTATTATTATACTTCACTAAGGGCAAAAAGGATTCGCCCTGCATATCAGCCGGAATTTTTACACCTGCTGCCTCTAAAACAGTTGGTGCTATATCAAGATTCAATACGAAATTATTATTGATACTTCCCGGTTTTATAACACCCGGATATCGCATTACCATTGGCGTGCGGAAAGATTCTTCATACATCCACCGCTTATCAAACCAGCCATGTTCGCCCAGATAAAATCCCTGGTCTGAAACGTAAATAACAATCGTGTTGCTGGCTAAATTATTTTTATCGAGGTAATTTAATGTGCGGCCAATATTTCTATCCAACGATGCCGCAGTACTCAGATAGTCCTTCATGTATCTTTGATATTTCCATTCCGTTAGTGCATCTCCTGATAAATTCTTTGATTTAAAATCGTTGTAAACAGGCCTGTAATAGGCGTCAAATTTTGCTCTTTGAGCAGCATTCATGCGGCTGATACTCCCCTCTTTACTTTCTGTTTCTTCATTCACAAACATTTTTAAATCGTATCCCATGATCATTGTCTTTGCAATCGTCATATCCTGTACCGCCGCAGCCTCCCTGCCTTTGTAGTCATCATAAAAATTATGCGGTAAGGGAAAAGTTATATTATCATACATACCCAGATCAGCCGTATCAGGCATCCAGGTACGGTGAGTGGCTTTGTGACCAATCACTAAACAAAAAGGTTTTGTAACATCCCGTTTATCTAACCAGCTTTCCGAAACATCTTCAATTACATTGGATGCATAGCCCTCAATTCTTTTTTTACTTCCATCCATCAT
>JBBRSV010000147.1:0-10650 GCA_038245055.1 Chitinophagales bacterium
CGCTAAAATATCACGGATGAAATTGTGGTATTCAGGAAAGGTAGGAAGATTATTATGTCCTCCGCCGTGGATACTTATGAGCGTAATTTTATGTGGATTTAATTTTTGAAGTTGCTCACTTTGTTTAATTGGAATAAGCCAGTCTTTTGTTCCATGAAGTATGTAGGTGTGGCAATTTACTTTCCTGATCCACTTGTTAGTTTGCAACTGAAAGCGTAAAACATATTTCATTGGTAGTATTGGGATAAAGCGCTGGACAGCCTTTCTGAAACTGTAAAAAGGTGCATCTAATATTAAATAGCGTGGAGAATTATCACTGGCAAGTTTCGAGGCAAAACCGCTTCCCAAGCTTCTTCCGTAAACTATTATATGGTTTTCATGGTATTGGTTGGCGAGAGAGTTGTAAACAATTTGCAGATCATTATACATAGCTTTTTCAGACCGCCTTCCGGTACTCTTTCCAAAGCCTCGATAATCAACTAATACTACATCGTATTGATACCTGTAGAAATCTTTAGCATAGCGCGCCCAGCCCTTTATGCTTCTTGAATTTCCATGAAAATAAAGGATGAGCCCCAATGGATTTTTTACAAAAAAGTGAAGGCCGTTAATTCTAACGCCAGGTTCTACATCAAAAAATAACTCTTTAAAAGGAACATCGTATTTATATAAAAAATCTTGTTTTAATTTTTCAGGATTGAAAATAAATTTCTCCTGGATAATATAAACCAGGATTATTATAAGCGCATATCCTGCAATAATATAAATAAATGTAGCTGTCAATTAAGAATAGTAATTGTGATTTAAATAGAAAGCAGAAGATACCAAAATTACTTTTCTAAAGAGCAAAAGATAAGCGTGACCGTTTTGAATTAAGATTTGATGGATGCAAGCTATTCGTCTTCACTAAAAATGCGTTTCAACTGGAGTTTATTTACAGGCGCAACTATCAGCGGAAATTTCTCCACTGTTACATTGCTTTGTTCCAGCCCAAAACCCCGTTCTTCACTGAGGCTGATACTTTTTACCCAAAAGTATAATTTCATAATTATTTTTTCGAAGAAAGGCAATTCATTATCCTGTGACAAGAATTTTTCCAATACGATGAACTGGAAATCTCCAACAATATTATTTCTTTGAAGGCTTTCATAGCGGCTCGTAATGTTCACTTCTTTATTGGCAACCATATCTTCAACTACCTTGCGGAACATCAGGTTTATGCGCGGTTCCATTCTAAATCCAAGGCGAAATTCAACCCTGATCACCTCATTAGGTATAATTGTTTCAACAGTGTAATCGCTGGTGTAAGGATCATCTTGGGTGTCCACATGAACAAACCAGTAAATGTCAGCACGTTTTGGTTTCCTGTTAAGGATAGAATAAATTATTTTATGCTCAATTTCTTTTGGATTGTTAGCACTTGTTAAGTAAACTAAGTGCGTTGAATATTTCGGGATGGTAAGGTCATTACTTAGCTCTTGTATTGTTGGCAAATATTGCTCAAGCCTCACAAATTCTATATAGCGATTTTTTACTTTTCGTGCCCTAAACCATACGTACATTATGGTAAACAAACCTCCGCCTACTATCAATGTTACAAAGCCTCCATGAGGAAATTTGTCAAGGTTAGCGAATAAGAAACTCATTTCAATAGTGAGATATACGATAAGGTATAGATAAATAAATATTTTAGGAGATCTTCGGGAAACAAGGAAATTTGCAAATAACAAAGAGGTAGCCAACATACAAAGAGTTATTGCAAGGCCGTAAGCGGCTTCCATGTTAGAGGATGTTCTGAAATACAGGGTAATACCAACGCAACCAACGAAGAGCACCGTATTTATTCCTGGAATATACAACTGGCCACGTTCTTCAGTTGGATAGTTAATCTTCATTTTTGGCCAGAGATTCAAGCGCATACTTTCGCTAATCAGTGTGAAAGATCCACTTATCAAGGCCTGGCTTGCGATAATTGCGGCCACTGTTGCGATGACAATCCCGATGATTTTAAAGCTCTCCGGCATAATGCCGTAAAAAGGATTAAATCCATTATCAATAATTTTTTTTGTAAAAACTTTGCCGGAATGGTTTTGTAACAACCAGGCGCCCTGACCCAAATAATTTAATAATAAGGCGCTTTTCACGTAAATCCAGGAAAAGCGGATATTGCCACGGCCACAATGACCAAGATCACTGTACAATGCTTCGGCTCCCGTGGTACAGAGAAATACCGCCCCTAAAATCCAAAATCCGCCCGGGTAAATTACCAATAATTTTATTGCATAATATGGATTGAAGGCTTTAAAAATATAAAGGCCGTCAAAAATGTGAACAGCTCCTAAAACGGCAAGCATCAAAAACCAGGTAAACATTATTGGCCCAAACATTTTGCCAATGGATGCGGTGCCAAATTGCTGCGCAAAAAAGAGCGCAATTAAAATGCCGATTACAATGTACACAATTGTATTATCCGCTATATTGCTGAAAAATTGAATTTGCTTTAAACCCTCTATTGCCGCTGTTACTGATATCGGCGGGGTGATCATTCCATCAGCTAATAAAGAAGCGCCACCAATAATTGCAGGAAATACCAACCATTTTTTTTGCCTGCGAACTAATGCGTATAAAGAAAATATGCCACCTTCACCGCGATTATCCGCTTTTAAAGTAAGGATTACATATTTGATAGTGGTTTGAAGTGTAAGCGTCCAGATGATACAGGAAAGCGCACCTAATATAAGTGATGGCGAAATGATCCTATCCCTGATAATTGCATTTAAAACGTAGAGAGGTGATGTCCCGATGTCTCCGTAAATAATTCCTAAAGCAATAAGTAACCCGGCGCCCGTTACTTTATTGAGATTTTTGCTCACAGCACAAATTTAAGTTCTTAAACGAAATTTCATACAGTTACATTGTATGATTCATTTTCAAAATATCTGCAAATGTAGAGCGAAACATGATACTTACAAGAAATTCTTATACCTGCGATGGGCCGCCAATTAAAGTGATTTTTTTAAGGAATATTTTAATCCCGGATATAAAAAATATAATCAACGTTTTTAATTCAAGACAACTTTTTTTTAATGAAGTGTAAAAATTATTTTTATGTGATTTTAAGAATGACTGACGAACTCTTTGCCTTAAAAGCAAAAAAAATCCCCTTTAAAATATAAAGAGGATCAGCTTTGTAAAGGGGGTTACAAAAATATTATAGAGCGATTTGCTTTTCTGTCATCATTTTTCTTAAATTGATAAGACCATACCGCATGCGGCCAAGTGCAGTGTTGATGCTGCAATCAGTTAATTTGGCGATCTCTTTAAAACTAAGATCTGCATAATGCCTCATTACAATTACTTCCCTTTGATCTTCAGGGAGCATGCCGAGTAATTTTCTTACCCTGTCATGACTTTGCATTTGCATCATTTTTTCATCAGCGCCAGCTTCTGAAAAATTGATTACTTCAAAAATGTCACGGTCGTCGCTTGTCTTAATAGATGGGCTACGTTTAATTTTTCTAAAATGATCTACACATAAATTATGTGCAATTCTCATAACCCATGGAAGAAACTTTCCTTCGTCAGTATAACGGCCGCCATTAATAGTATCAATTACCTTAATGAAAGCATCCTGGAAAATATCTTCGGCAAGATATTTGTCTTTAACTAACAAGAAAATTGACGTAAAAATTTTGTCCTTGTACCGCGTTACCAATGTTGATAAAGCTTCTGCGTTACCTTCAAGGTAAAGATGAATCAATTGTTGATCTGAAAGGGGGCTCAAAGTTTTCATAAACTCATAAGATTTTTTGTTTAGGATATTGTGTAAGTCTCACCAATTAAGAAGAAAATAACGAGGGAATCGATTGCGAAGCGCAGAAGGTTCTTCATTCTTTCAGGATAATTGGAATGCCTAAGGTAGAACAATAAATAAAAATTCCAAATGTTTTGTGAAGGTTTTCGCCGTATTTACCAAATTAGGGTGATAGTACTTATGTATTTTAGTAAAATTACGTTTCCGTACTTTTGCAGTCCAATTTGCACATGATAAAAACACCACGAAAATTACCGGTAGTTCAGTCGAAGTCTTTTAATAATAACATCTTTATTAAAGGAGCACGCGTTCATAATCTCAAAAATATCGACGTAGAAATTCCGCGCAATAAACTTATTGTCGTTACCGGAGTATCTGGTTCTGGTAAGTCATCATTGACGATTGATACGCTATTTGCTGAAGGCCAGCGCAGGTATGCTGAAAGCCTTAGCTCTTATGCCCGGCAATTTATGGCTCGCATTAATAAGCCGGATGTAGATTATATAAAGGGCCTTTGCCCTGCGATTGCGATTGAGCAAAAAGTGACTACACGCACGCCGCGTTCTACCGTTGGTAGCATGACGGAAATCTATGATTACCTGCGCTTGTTATTTGCGCGGGCTGGTAAAACAATTTCCCCGGTAAGTGGCCGGGAAGTAAAAAAGGATGATGTAGGTGATGTGGTAAAGGCAATTGACCTTTTGCTTAATGGTGATAAGGTACTATTGTTGGTTCACTTTCGGCAGCAGCATAACCGGGATGTAAAAGAAGAGCTTAATATTTTAATGCAAAAGGGTTTCTCCAGGATTTATGTTGATGGAGAAGTTTTAAGGATTGAAGATATCCAGGAGAAAAAGAATCTATCCTCAATTTTTACGCATAAATCTCCCTATGTACTTATCGACAGGCTGGTGGTAAAAGATTTTGATGAAGATGATAAACATCGAATAGCCGACTCCGTTACCACAGCTTTTTATGAAGGTGAAGGTGAAGTAACATTAGAAATAAACGGATCAACACTATTGCATTTTTCAAATAAATATGAACTGGATGGAATAAAATTTGAAGAACCGGTACCTAACCTGTTTTCTTTTAATAACCCGTATGGTGCATGTCCTGTATGTGGTGGTTTTTCTTTAGTACTTGGCATCGATCCTGATTTGGTAATGCCGGATAAAAGACTAAGCGTATACGAAAACGCAGTTGCACCGTGGCGTGGGGAGAAACTTGGATTATGGAAAGAAAAACTAATCCGCGTTGCCAACCATTTTGATTTTCCTATTCATAAGCCAATTATAGATCTTACCACTGCTCAATACAATTTGCTCTGGACGGGTAATGAATATTTTTCCGGACTGAATGAATTTTTTAAAGAAGTAGAACAAAATTTGTATAAAGTTCAATACAGGGTTTTATTAAGCCGCTATCGCGGAAGAACACTTTGTCCCGAATGCCACGGGTACCGGTTAAGAAAAGAAGCACTATATGTGCAGGTAGATCATAAAAATATTGGTGAATTATGCGAAATACCTGTAAAAGATCTTTTCAAATGGTTTAGTGGAATTGAATTATCTGAGTATCAAAGAACTGTTTCTAAAAGAATTTTAATTGAAATTAATAACCGGCTTCAAACGCTTTTAGATGTTGGATTAGGCTATTTAACCTTAAGCCGACTGGCTAACTCTTTAAGCGGCGGCGAAAGCCAGCGGATACAGCTTACCAGGAGCCTCGGCAGCAACCTGACTAATTCATTATATATTTTAGATGAGCCTTCAATAGGCCTTCATTCGCGCGACACGGAACGCCTTATAGTAGTTTTAAAAAATCTTCGTAACCTCGGTAATACAGTGGTAGTAGTGGAACATGATGAAACGATGATGCGGGAAGCGGACCAAATAATTGATATGGGCCCACTGGCAAGTCATCTTGGCGGCGAAGTAATTGCTGAGGGCGACTATGACGCAATTGTAAAAAACCCCGAAAGCCTTACAGGAAAATATTTAAGTGGAAAATTATCTATACTACCGCCAAAGCATACACGCAAATGGACACGGGCAATTACCGTTCATGGCGCCAGGCAAAATAACCTCCAAAATATTGATGTGACATTTCCGCTGAATGTTTTATGCGTGATAAGCGGCGTAAGTGGAAGCGGAAAAACGACGCTGGTAAAACAGATTTTATATCCCGCGCTACAAAAGCTGAAGGGCGAGTTTGCTGATAAGGTTGGATTGAGTAAAGGGCTTACCGGCGATCTTGATTATATCTCCCAAGTGGAAATGATCGATCAAAATCCTATCGGTAAATCATCAAGAAGCAATCCGGTTACTTATATTAAAGCCTACGATGAAATCAGGGAGCTTTATAGCAAGCAACCGCTGAGTAAAATGCGTGGTTACCTTCCAAAACATTTTTCTTTTAATGTAGACGGTGGCCGTTGTGATGCATGCAAAGGTGAAGGCGAGCAGGTTGTAGAAATGCAGTTTCTTGCTGACGTTCATTTAGTTTGTGATTTATGCGGGGGCAAAAGGTTTAAACAGGAAGTACTTGAAGTAACCTACCAGGATAAGAATATTTATGATGTGCTGGAAATGAGCGTTGATGAAGCGATTGAATTTTTCGGCAGGGAAAAACCTGCGGCGAAAAAAAGTGAAACGAACGGCGTTGATGTTTCAAAGAAAATTCAGCCCCTCAGTGACGTTGGGCTTGGATATATTAAATTGGGGCAATCCTCTGATACGCTTAGTGGCGGAGAGGCACAGCGCGTGAAACTTGCTTCTTTTCTTGGAAAAGGAAAGGGCCTTGGCAACTTGTTATTTATTTTTGATGAACCTACAACGGGCCTTCATTTTCACGATATAAAAAAATTACTTACGTCCTTTAATGCGCTTATTGAACAAGGCCATTCTATTTTGGTAATAGAACACAATACCGATGTTATTAAATCTGCTGATTGGGTTATTGACCTTGGGCCTGAAGCTGGCGATGGCGGGGGTAATCTTGTTTATGCCGGCATTCCTTCAGGGTTAAAAAAAGTAAAAGATAGCTATACTGGAAAATATCTCGCGTAACATCAAAGCGAAAAAAATCAGGAATAATTTTATTGACTGGTGATTTTCTTATCCTTGCTTTGTGTCGACTATCTAAGCCGATTGCTTTCCTTAATAAGTTTGGAATCTTTATAGATTCCCTTCGCTGCAAGAACGAGAAATATTAATACTAATAAGTGAAGGGCTGACCAAAGACTAAAATTTCCTGTAGAATATTTCGAAGTTTCTTTTATGTACAAGAAGATGATGAGGCATTCCAAAATAATGGCAACAAAGATGATCCTTATTTGAGTGCTTCTTGTTTTATAAAGAAAAATGTCAATTAAAATACCTGTGCCAAGAGCGCTGGTAAGAATCAGCAAAAGAAAATTATCGGATGCTATTAAAGCGTGGTAACTATTGTCGGCTATGAGTGTGCCGCTATAAAATGAAAATTTCAAAGTAAGAAAAACAAAAACTGCCGCAAAGATCATCCAAATAGTTTGTACCCGTTGTATCATGAGAGTGATTTAATACTTAAAATTAATCTAAATAAAATTTTTTTGAGTAATGTTTCGCATTTTGTAAAATATCAATTAATACTAAAGAATGCCTGAAAGCAAAAAGAAAAATTTCTTTTGAATCGAGCTGTTCGTATTAATGGGCAATAATATTTCTGACATTTCTAATTTCAAGCAAAATTTGTGCATGTTCTACAATACCGTTTTTCTCTGCCTGCATAATGCGGTCCCTAAAGGTTCCAGGTGTATTTGAATCTAATTGATCAATAGTTTTAAATATCTTCTGAATTAGTAAATCACTCATTCGTGCAAACCTTGCGGTCAACGCTTCGAGTTCTATTAACTGTTCTTCTTTATATTCATTTTCATCGATGAAACTTTGGCATCTTCCGAAAGAAATTTTCAAATGATTCGAAGCTTCTTCAGCAAACCTGAAACTGCCTTCAAAATATTGCAAAGTATTTTTTAAAGGCATTGTAAATCCGCTTCTATTAATTTTACAAATAGATCATTAAAATCTTTTTTTACCACAAGGTCTAATTTCTGTTCTTCAATCTCTTCAAAAATTAATGTCCGGATTTTTATCTTTTCAGCAAAACCTATTTTTTCTGAAATAACAAGAATGTCAATATCACCACCTTTTGCCCCATCGTGTACCCGCGACCCAAATACATACATTTGCGCTTTTGGATCAAATAACAAAATAGCGTTCTTTATTGTTGATATTTCTTTTGCTGAAAGTCGCATATAATACCCGCAAGTTATTCTATATTATCATGATTGTTTCTAATCTAATTCCGGGTACAACGGGAATTTCTTCATGAGTTCAATCACTTCATTTTTTACGGAGGAAATTATTTTTTCGTCATTAGCATTCATCAAAATTTTATCAACGAGATCTACAATATCAGTCATGTCATTTTCTCTCATACCTCTGGTTGTAACCGCTGGTACACCTACTCGCATACCGGAAGTTACAAACGGGCTTTTATCATCAAACGGAACTGCATTTTTATTTAAGGTAATGCCTGATCTGTCAAGCGTCTCCTGCGCTTTTTTACCCGTGATATTTTTATTCCGAAGATCTA
The DNA here is from genome assembly GCA_038245055.1 of Chitinophagales bacterium. Lineage (GTDB taxonomy): Bacteria > Bacteroidota > Bacteroidia > Chitinophagales > Chitinophagaceae > Ginsengibacter. The sequence goes on from JBBRSV010000147.1 coordinate 8,453, forward strand.
TAAGCATTAAATGATTATCAGTTCCGTTACTTATTAAATCATAACCTTTCGAATTAAACGCTTTTGCCATTGCCTGTGCATTCACTTTAATTTGTTTTGCATAAGCGGTAAATTCTTCCGTTAATATTTCGCCGAAAGCAACTGCCTTCGCTGCAATTATATGCTCCAACGGCCCACCTTGTGTACCTGGGAAAACGCCCATGTCTAAAAGGTGGCTCATCATTCTTATATTGCCCTTATTATCTTTAACCCCAAATGGATTTTCAAAGTCTTTCTTCATTAATATTATTCCACCCCTTGGGCCTCTCAACGTTTTGTGGGTAGTGGAGGTAACAAAATGGCAATGTTCAAAAGGAGAATTTAGTAAACCTTTTGCGATAAGGCCGGCAGGATGCGCCATATCACAATAAACAAAGGCGCCAATCTCGTCGGCAACTTTTCTAATTCTTTCATAATCCCAATCGCGGCTATACGCGGACGCACCGCAAATAATCAATTTGGGTTTTTCTTTCCTCGCCTTTTGCTCCAGCATTTCATAATCAATAAGCCCCGTTTCTCTAACTACTCCATATGAATGTGCTTCGTATAATTTACCCGAGAAATTTACAGGTGAACCATGCGTCAAATGGCCGCCCATGCTAAGGTCAAGCCCTAAAATTTTATCACCAGGCTGAAGAATGGCTAACATAAGTGCTGCGTTGGCCTGCGCTCCGCTGTGTGGCTGCACATTTGCATATTCGCAATCAAAAATTTTCTTAACCCGGTCAATCGCTAACTGCTCCGTTTCATCAACAAATTCACAGCCGCCATAATATCTTTTTCCGGGATAGCCTTCCGCGTATTTATTGGTGAGCACCGTTCCCATTGCCTGGATCACCTGGAGAGAGGTAAAGTTTTCCGACGCGATCAATTCAATACTTTCCCGCTGCCTCCGTAATTCTTTATTTATTATGTCGAAAACTATGGTATCTCTCTGCATGCAATTTTTTGCGCAAACGTACAAAAAAGATGGAAGAAATAAAGATGATTCTCTAAACATGAGCCCGTTATTCCGGCTACATGAAACAGAATTTAAACGGGAATTTATTTTGTGAATGCCCATTATTTTTAAACGAAATAATAAAAAAAAGAAACTTGAGATGTGTACTTCATACATCAATCATAATTTAACTATATTCACGTTCCTATGAAGAAAATTCTATTTAAAACGATTATAATAAATGAAGGCATTAATACCGGTTGCTGGCGCAGGCACTAAGCTGCGGCCACATACTTACACACAGCCGAAGGCTTTAATTCCATTGGCAGGAAAAACGATCCTGAGCATAAATGTTGATCAGCTGCATGAGGCGGGTATTAATGAATTCGTATTTATAGTTGGCTATTTAGGCGAAAAAATTCAAGATTATATAAAGGAAAAATATCCTCATCTTACTTGTCATTTTATTTACCAAAATGAGCGCAAAGGAACGGCCCACGCAGTTGACCTGGCGCGTGCAATAGTGGGGGAAGACGAATTGTTTATTGCCCTCGGTGATACAATTTGTGAGTATGATATTAACGAGGTCTTAGCGTGTCCGTGGTCTATGCTCGGCGTAAAAAAAGTGGACGATCCAAGAAATTTTGGCGTAGCGCAAATTGATGATAAGGGTTTTATTACAAAGGTTGTTGAAAAGCCGGCGATACCAAAGTCCAACATGGCACTCGTTGGCCTTTATAAAGTAAAAAATTCAAAAATTTTGTTTCAATGCCTTGATAAAATTATTAGTAACAATATCAAAAGTTACAATGAATTTAATCTTACGGACGCTTTGGAGTGTATGATTGAAGGCGGAGAAGAATTCAAATCATTTAAAGTAGAAAACTGGTTTGACTGCGGCAAAAAGGAAACATTGTTGCAATCAAATTCTATATTGTTAGAGAAGTTTGGAGGGGCAATTGCTGAGTCCAATAAATTTGAAAATACCATCTTTATACCGCCTGTAAGCATTGGAGAAGGTTGCGATATAAAAAATTCTATAATCGGCCCGCATGTGGCCATGGGCGAGAATACCATCGTTAGTTATTCGATTGTAAAAAACTGCATTATCGGCTCCTATTCTAAATTGTTTGATGTAGTTCTGGACGATTCCCTTATCGGTAGTGATACAGAAATAAGAGGAGAAACAAGGTCGCTTAACATTGGTGACAATACAGAA
>JBBRSV010000148.1:0-10485 GCA_038245055.1 Chitinophagales bacterium
CCTGGTAATGAATTTTCATTTTCATCGATAACTTTCCCCGAAACATAAGCAGCTTTTTTTTGAGATAACGCCGAAAGCGAAATAAATAAAAGGATAAAGAAAGCAGTTACTCTCATGAGGTGAAGATAATATTTATCAAGATATTTCGCGCCGGGTCAATTTCAATTTTATTATTTTTGAAGAATGCAAAAAAAGATTTTTTATTTCATATTTATTTTTTCATGTTTGACATTCAGTTGCACAATGCCTTCGGAACACAAAGATGAAAAGATCGTTGAAGAAAAAATGCCGGTTCGGAAAGATCCGTTTCATCAACTTTGTCAATATTGGGAAGTTACCGACGCAGAAAATCCAACTTTCAGAGACGTTAACGATACACACCTTGAAGGGGTTAATAATTATGCTGGCATCATATTCATGACGGACTCAACTTTTCTTGAAGATCCAAAAGCAGAAATGCGTTATGGTAAATTTAGCTTTAAAGGCAAAGTGATTAAAGCAAACTTCGATGATGGTAGAAAGGCGGAATATGATATTAACAGTGTGGAGGGAAATACGATGATCCTTAAGCGGGTTGAAAAAAACCATACGACAACTTTGCAAGTAAAAGGCGCGCAAATATTTTGGCCCGATGCATCTTTAAATCCATTTAATAAAATTAATAGTCAATGGAGAATAAAACCGTCAAAAGTTGAAAGCGTGGACGCATTAAAAACGCGGCTGAAAGCATGTGTTCAATTTTACGAATATTTTTTCCAGGGATATGCAAACAGCGAAAGTAAAGAACTGGATCTGCTTGGGTTGCCCACTTGCTTTAAGTGGTACCAGGGTGCAATTTATGTACAGGGTCTAAAAAATCTGGATAAAAAATGGATCAATTGTTTTTATTCTGAAGAGCAGGCAGTGCATGCGCGGCAAATGATGGAAGACGCGGTAACAAAAAAATATGACTGGGATACCACACAAAGAAACAGGCTTAAACAAACAGCCGATGTTTTAAAACAAATACATGATAAAATGTAAGGCAAAAAAATTATAAATTCTTGAATTTTTGGATCGTTTTCTTAGGGTCAGCCGATCTAAAAACAGCATTACCTGCAACTAAAACATCGGCGCCGGCATTTAATATTTCTTTTCCGTTTTCTAATGACACGCCACCATCAACCTCAATTTTAGCCGAAGAACCAGAATCTAAAATTAATTTTTTAAGGTCTTTTATTTTTTGGATGGAGTATGGAATAAACATTTGTGCCCCGAAACCAGGGTTCACACTCATGAGGTTTACCATGTCGATATCAGCGATTATATCATGTAAAAGAAACACAGGTGAATGAGGATTGATGGCGACTCCTGCCTTCATGCCCAAAGATTTTATTTGCTGAATATTCCGATGCAGATTTTTACACGCTTCAAGATGAACTGTCAGGCTATCTGCGCCGGAATTTTTAAATTCTTCAGCATATTTTTCCGGCTCTAAAATCATCAGGTGAACGTCAAAAAATTTCGTTCCAACTTTTTTCAATTGTTTTATCACAGACATTCCATAACTAATGTTTGGAACAAATCTCCCATCCATCACATCAAGGTGAAACCAGTCCGCTTCGCTTTCATTTACCATATTGCAAGCATCTTCAAGGTTTAAAAAATCAGCAGCTAAAATTGACGGAGCGAGAATCATTAATTGAAAATTATATGTTGCAAATTAAAAGCATTAATTTTTTAAAGCGAAATCAGGCAGGAAATGGCATCTGCTCTTTCAAAAAAAATTTATTGAGAATTTAATTTATCCAACGCTTCTTTTGCTTCACTAAAATTTTTGTCGTAAAGTAAAGCTGTTTGATAGCTTTGGATTGCATCGGCTTTCCTGTTCAGCTTTTCATAGCATTTTCCCATCCAGTAATATCCTTCATCAAAATTATTTTGCACGGTTACTGCCCTTTTTAAAACTATAATTGCCTCGTCATACTTTCCCAAATCGTATAACGCAATTGCCTTCTCGCGATAAGAAAACATATAAGTGTAATCCAGTTGCAGGCTACTATCAAAATAATTAATCGCTTTATTTTTGTCGCTGGAATAGCTGTAGAATAAACCTTTTATAAAGAAGGCATCTTTACCTCTTTTTGTGCGGTTCATTTTTAATAAACTATCCGCAATCATCAAAGATCTTGGATTTTTCATTTCGGCATAAACCGTTCCGAGTGCAACAATATATTCCGGAAGAGGATAAATATCTACTGCATGTTCTAAAGACCTTATTGCATTCAAAGTATCATCATTTTCAAAATGCAACGTAGCTTTCATGTTCCAGAGATAGGCGTTATTACTGTCTTTTTTTATTTGCGCATTCGTGAGTGCAATTGCGGAATCATAAGAGCCTTCGTTTCTGTATAATTCAATTAAATCCTGTACCAATAAAAGAGAATCCCGAAATTGGTTGATCGCATTTTGCAATGATTCTTTACTGCCTGAAGAAGAGACAGCATTTTGTTTTTCTTCCCTGGCATGGTTGCACGAATAAAATAAAGTGACAAGGAAAATAATTGTAAGGATGGAAATCGGTTTCTTCATGGCGCAAATTTACAACCGTATGCTTTGATTAATTTATGTAATGGCGAATTATAAATATAAAGTTTGCCTAAATTCCAACTCTTTAAAAATAAATAATGGTTAAAATCTTTATTTCAATTGTATGTTTTTTTTCCATCTTTCCAGGTTATTGGGTAAAATAATTATGATATTCTAAAGTCAATAATTCCTTTTCAACATTTGTTTGTGATGCTATTTTAATTCAATTACTTCGCAATTTTTTATCTCCTTGCCATCAATGGCGAAGCGAATGAGCGTTGGTGTTTTATGCCATCCATGTTTACCTGCGGCGCCAGGATTCATATAAAGACAATCTAATTTTTCATCAAACATAATTTTTAAAATATGAGAATGTCCGCTAATCAAAAGTTGTGGATGATGTATTAAAAGCTCGTTTTTTGTTTCTGGATTATAACGCGGAGGATAACCACCGATGTGTCGAATCATCACTTTCACTTCTTCACAAAAAAAGATGATCTGCTCCGGGTAAATGCCTCGCACATCATAGCCATCAATGTTCCCGTAAACGCCTTTTAAAGGTTTAATCTTTTTTAATGATTCGGCGATTGCCATTGTTCCAAAGTCACCTCCGTGCCATATCTCATCACAGTTTTTAAAATGCTCCGCTACAGAAGGATCGAGGAAATTATGCGTGTCTGATAGTAGTCCTATTCTTGTCAAGTGTTTATTATTAGTGTAAATTTACATTACGATTCTAATGTATTTACGATGGAGAATTGTACGTTCAATTCTTTCGATTTCGAAACAATTTATTCCAATTTTTTTTATGCCACATTATCATACCTCCGGTTCCATTCCTCATAAACGCCACACGCAATTTCGAAAGCCCGACGGAACATTATATTCAGAGCAGTTGTTTTCAACCGAAGGCTTTTCATCTGATTCATCTTTGCTTTACCACACGCATCCGCCCACTCAAATTATAAAAACCGACAAGCCGTACAGCATAATGCCCGAAATAGCTGAAGAAAAAATGTTGCAGCACCGCAGTTTCCAGGGCTTTAACATAAAACCCGATGATGATTACATAATAAGCCGAAAACCTATACTCGTAAATAGCGATTGCCATATTTCTTTAGCGGCTCCTGCGAAAAGTATGCAGGATTATTTTTATAAAAATGCCGATGCCGATGAAATAATTTTTGTACATGAAGGTACGGGCAGAATAAAGACCCAATATGGTGAATTGCCATTTGGCTATGGCGATTATGTGGTTATTCCAAGAGGTTCTATTTATCAAATTGAGTTTGATACAAAAGACAATCGCCTCTTTATTGTGGAAGCGTTTAGCCCTGTACGTTATCCGAAAAAATATTTGAGTAATTATGGCCAGTTGCTTGAAAATGCACCGTATTGCGAAAGAGATATCAGGGTTCCGGAAAATCTGAAAACTATAGACGAAAAAGGTGATTTTCTTATCATGACCAAAAAGAAAGGAATGATGTATGGTATTCATTATTTGCATCATCCATTTGATGTGGTCGGATGGGATGGATGTTGTTATCCATTCGCTTTTTCAATTCACGATTTTGAGCCAATTACCGGGAGGGTTCATCAGCCGCCACCTGTGCACCTCACTTTTGAAGGCCATAATTTTGTAGTGTGTTCTTTTGTTCCAAGAATGTATGATTATCATCCTCAATCTATTCCGGCGCCTTACAACCACAGCAATATTGATAGTGATGAATTGCTATATTATGTTGATGGCGATTTTATGAGCAGGAAACATGTAACGCGTGGAATGATTACGTTACATCCGGGTGGCATTCCGCATGGCCCGCATCCTGGCGCTGTAGATAAAAGTATTGGCATGAAGGAAACAAAAGAATTGGCCGTAATGGTGGATACATTTCATCCCTTGCAGCTTACAAAACAGGCGCTTGAAATTGAAGATCAAAATTATGTAATGAGTTGGGCTGAATAAATTGTCTGTAGATCCTAAGTTTTGCTCCAGGTAATGAAAGTGAAAATTTAAAAGAAAGATTTCATTCAATCATCAATATCTTAAATCAGATTAAATTTTTTATTTTCTCTTTTTCTCTTAGTTTTATTTCTCTTTTATCTCAATAAAAAATTAGTATATGATAAATTTCAGTGAATTGAAAACCGGCGATTATGTTTTAGCAGAAAGCGACGGACAAGCGTGGACCGGTGAAGTAACAGACTTCAATCATGATGAAAAAGAAATAAGTGTCTATAACGGCGTTCAGGATTTTTGGTTTAAAGGAGATGAATTGTATCCTTTGCCTCTTGATGAAAAAAATTTATTCAACCTGAAATTTCAAAAACACGTGAACGACGATGGTTCGGTAAAATATATGAAAGGCGCCTTCAGGATACAAACGCCACAACAAGACAATTTCTCCAATTTCGAAATATGGTACAGAGACGAGAAAAGAATTATGACTCAACCAATTTCTGTGCACCAACTACAAAATCATTATTTGGAAATGACCAAAGTACACCTGACCGACGAGGTTATTTAATTATAAGATGTGATCGCTAATTATAATATAGTAGAGCTGTTCAATTGTACGAACAAATTCACGTTTTGAACTAACCCCATATAATTCAGGGAAATTTTAGTGCTGCTTTTTATCAAACCATATTTTTCCGCATAATAACTATTGATACTACTGGAAAGGCCGGAAGATGGAATTAAGGAAGATGTAATTGTGGCTGCGACATGAATTACGTTAGTATAAGTAATATTATTCACTACCAAAGTAATTCCTTTTTCTGCAATATTAAATGTGAGTGTTACGGGTATGGGAAATGGCACTCCGGAAATATTCACGGTCTGGTTTTGAGTCCAACTAGTGCCCGCAGCAGCGTCATCTTTTAAATATAACCTTTCAAAAACTCCTGCCCCAAAGCCGGCGGGTAATGAGTCAAATTGATAATAATCGTGACCGGTAACATTAAGATATTGGTTACCGCCGGCTGATTTATTGAAAATATGGTAACTCTTACCGTTGATTGCTGTGTCTTTTGATGTAGAGGTAATGGTATAATTTGAATTTGCCGGTATCGCTACGGACGAATCGGTTTGGTGGTAAGTCCAGGTACTACCGGCAGAAGTTGATAAATAAAGATTGGATTGGGGAGTTGGCGATGGATCTGTCGTTTTTTTACATGAAATAAAAAATAATAATACGATAGGAATTACGAGGTTTTTTATTTTCATATACGGGATTTTTACAGATTTTCTGTAATATTAACCCTTTTTTTGTAAAATTAAAATATTTAAACTTATCTTTGCGCTCCCAAAATCAGTATGGCCAAACAAGCACTCATTAAACAAGACGGTACGATCCTGGAAGCCTTATCCAACGCGATGTTCAGGGTTAAGCTTGAAAATGGTCACGAAATTTTGGCAACTATTTCAGGCAAAATGAGGATGCATTATATCAGAATTTTGCCAGGCGATAAGGTGGGTGTGGAAATGAGTCCATACGATTTATCGAGAGGACGGATAATATTCAGGTATAAATAAAATTACTGTAAGAAGTAACTATAAAATTGAAATCATGAAAGTAAGGGCATCAATAAAGAAAAGAAGCGTGGATTGCAAGATCGTGAGGAGAAAAGGCCGCTTGTATGTAATCAACAAAAAGAATCCCCGCTTTAAGCAAAGACAGGGATAATTGAATTGAATTAAAAAATAAAAATTAATATTCTTATGGCTCGTATTGCCGGTATAGATTTACCAAAAAACAAAAGGGGAGAAATAGGTCTTACATATATATATGGTATTGGCCGCTCTACCGCCCGCTATATTTTAGATAAGGCAAATGTGAATTACGATAAAAAAGTGAATGAGTGGAATGACGATGAACAAACAGCTATAAGAAATGCTATCAGCGGAGAGTTTAAAACTGAAGGTGCATTACGCAGTGAAGTTCAGACGAACATTAAACGCCTGTTGGATATTGCCTGTTACCGTGGATTGAGGCATCGTAAAGGATTGCCGTTACGTGGCCAGCGCACAAGAACTAACAGCCGCACAAGAAAAGGAAAACGTAAAACGGTTGCCGGAAAAAAGAAGGCACCTAAGAAATAAATAAATTTGAAATTCCTTCGGGAGTTTTATAAGGCTTTATTTTTCGAGCTAAACCCGGATATCCAAAAGCCGGAAAGAGGGTTGGTTCGGTTCGGCAAAACGCCGGAGAATTTTTTAAAGATTACCTATTTAATACAATTATGGCAAAAGCTACAAATGCAAAAGGATCGAATGTAAAAACATCGAACAAAAAAAGAATAGTAAAAGTAGAACCCTTCGGAGACGCTCACATCGTAGCGAGTTTCAACAACATCATTATAAGTTTAACCAATAAGCAGGGACAAGTTATTTCCTGGTCGTCTGCAGGTAAAATGGGTTTCAGAGGTTCAAAAAAGAATACGCCTTACGCGGCACAAATGGCAGCGGCAGATGCGGCAAAAGTTGCCCTCGATGCTGGTCTAAAGCGTGTGGATGTTTTCGTAAAAGGACCAGGTTCAGGCCGCGAAGGCGCCATCCGGTCTCTTTCACAATCAGGTATTGAAATTGTTATGATTAAAGACGTAACACCTTTACCACACAACGGTTGCAGGCCACCAAAAAAGAGAAGAGTTTAAATTCAAAAGGCAATCTACAAGAGTAATTTTTAGTAATTGCTTATTGTTGTTGCCAATTTTCAATAACGGGTGTATCATTTATTTTTGATTTTTAATGATGATTCGCCGACACTAAAAAATCAATATAAATTATGGCTCGGTACACAGGACCAAAAACAAAAATCTCCAGGATATTTGGAGAGCCCATCACCGGGAACGGTAAATGGTTAACTAAAAACAGCAATCCCCCGGGAATGCACGGCGCAGCCCGTAAACGCAAAAGCCTTGGAGAATATGCACTTCAGCTACGCGAAAAGCAAAAAGCCAAATACACTTACGGTGTTTTGGAGAAACAATTCCGTAACACATTTACTGAAGCTTCACGTCGCAAAGGTGTAACAGGTGAAAACCTTATCAAGCTTTTGGAAGCGCGTCTTGATAATACAGTGTTTCGCATGGGCATCGCGCCAAGTCGCCAGGCGGCAAGGCAGTTGGTTTCTCATAAGCACATAACTGTTAACGGAAGCGTTTTAAATATTCCTTCTTATTCTTTAAAGCCGGGGGATGTAATTGGGTTAAAAGAAAAGACAGCAGATAACGTTTCTATCACTGGAAACCTAAGGCCAAAAAATCCAAAATTTAATTGGATCGAATGGAGCGAAGGCACTATGCAAGGAACTTTTATTGCTTATCCTGAAAGAGAAAGTGTTCCTGAAAATATCAAAGAACAACTTATTGTGGAATTGTATAGTAAGTAAGAATTTAGTTGAAAGTTTAAGAAGAATAAAATAATTAAATCAAATAAAAACAAAATAAAAAATGGCCATTTTAAATTTTGTAAAGCCAGACAAAATCGTTCTCCAAAAAAGTAATGATTTTGAAGCGCAATTCGAGTTTCGCCCTTTAGAACCGGGCTATGGTGTAACAATTGGTAACGCCTTAAGAAGGGTATTACTAAATTCTTTGGAAGGTTACGCGATAGTGGGTATCAACATTGGCGGCGCTGATCATGAATTTGCTACAATTAAGGGCATTACTGAAGATGTTACTGAAATTATTCTAAACCTCAAACAGGTTCGCTTTAAAAAGAAAGTTGATCAGGATGCGGGTACTGAAAAAATCAGTCTTTCATTAAAAAATAAATCTGAATTTACTGCAGGAATGATCGGAGAGGCTTCTCCATCTTACCAGGTAATGAATCCGGATCTTTTAATATGCACAATGGATAGCTCGGCAAAGCTGGATATCGAAATCACCATCGGCAAGGGGCGCGGTTATGTTCCTGCAGAAGAGAACAGGGAAAAGAGTTCTCATTTTGGATACATTCCTGTTGATTCAATTTATACTCCAATTAAAAATGTAAAGTATAGCATCGAAAATACACGGGTTGAACAAAGAACAGATTTCGAAAAACTGGTAATGGATGTGGTGACTGACGGAACTATTCATCCTGAGGAAGCAGTTAAACAAGCATCAAGAATTTTGATTCAACATTTGATGATCATTACTGATGAGAACATCACTTTTGATAGCAAAGAAGAAAAGAAAGAAGATCTTGTTGATGAGCAAACTTTACAACTTCGCAAGGTTCTAAAAACTCCATTGGAAGATTTAGACCTTTCTGTAAGAGCTTTCAATTGTTTGAAAGCCGCAAAAATTAATTCATTGAGTGAATTGGTTCAGTATGAGCAGGAAGACCTTATGAAATTTAGGAACTTTGGACAAAAATCTTTAAGTGAAATTGAGCAGGTGTTGAATGAAAGAGGACTTGGTTTCGGAATGGATTTAAGTAAGTTGAAATTAGACGACGAGTAATAAAATTAATTATAATAATCGCCTTGTAATTCCTGACACGGTACAAGGTTTAACCATCCTGTTATATTGAATTATATAAAACCGGAACAAAAATAAAGTCATGCGTCACGGAGATAAAGGAAATAATTTAAGCAGAACAGCAAGTCATAGAAAGGCTTTGCTTAGCAACCTTGCCTGTCAATTATTTCAATATAAGAAGATAGTAACTACTTTGGCTAAAGCAAAGGCGCTTCGCCCTTACGTAGAGCCACTGATAACAAAAGCAAAAGACAATACTACGCACCAGCGCAGATTAGTTTTTAGCCACTTGCAAGATAAAGAAGCTGTAAAAGAATTGTTTGATGTGATTAGCGCTAAAATAGCTTCCCGCCCGGGTGGATATACCCGCGTTATAAAGCTGGGAAAGAGAGTAGGAGATAATGCAGAACTCGCCATGATAGAATTGGTAGATTATAATGAAATTTATGGCAAAGGTAAGGGTGAGGTTGAAGGTACTGCTAAGAGAACAAGAAGAGCAGGTGGACGTAAAAAGTCTTCAACCGAGGCAACTTCAAAAAGCGAAGCTGCGACTGAAGTTAGCGATACAAAAGAACCGGTAGTTAAGACAAAATCATCAACTAAAAAAGAAGATGATCTTACAAAAATAGAAGGTATCGGTCCCAAAGCTGCAGAGGCTTTACACGAAGGCGGCATAAAAACCTTTAGCAAATTATCTAAAAGCACCCCTGAAGAAATAAAAGAAATTTTAGAAAAATCGGGTGGTCATTTCAACGCATTGGATCCTGGAACCTGGCCGCAACAGGCCGAATTGGCCGCATCCGATAAATGGGATGAATTGAAAACACTCCAGGATAAATTAGTTGGCGGACGGGAAGAGTAGTATTCTCGTGGTTATCCACTCATAATAAATTTTATAGCCGTTATAACTTTAGCTCAAAAAAACTTCAACGACTTTTTATTACTGCCAACTTAATAAGTCAAATACTTCATTCAAGATTTCGCTACCAACAATTTTATTTTCCTTTATTTAGTTGCTTTCAAAGGGAAGACTTAGTCAAGGTTAATTATTCTTTTGGTCATTGAAGAAAATGAAACACAAGACAGTGTTGTTTTACGTGGAAATCCTTTGGTGCGACTTCAAAAATTATTTCGCCGTAGGGTTGGTGAGCGTTACAGGTTGTAACCTATAGGCTGCAACAACTTGTCCGTTTTGCGTTGCAGGAATCCATTTTGGCCCCGTCTTAATAGCATTCATTGCCGTCTCAGCTAATTGTGTATCCTTCATCGTCGTGGCCTCAACATGGCTAATACTTCCATCCGTATTTACTATAAATTTTATAAGGCATGTTCCAAAATCTTTTTCAATAAATGAATCTTGTACATCCTGAATTTTACTTACAATATATTTTATCCATGCTTGCTGGCCTCCGGGGAAACTTGCTTCATTTTCAACTTTGGTAAAAA
>JBBRSV010000149.1:0-10398 GCA_038245055.1 Chitinophagales bacterium
AGCAATGGCGATGTGACATCAATATTACTTTTAAGAAAAAATGGCCGGGCATCGAGCCCGACCATTTTTAGCAAGAACTTCGCTGCTGGCTTCGTTCTATCAATATTATTAACAACTGACACAGTTTATTTTACACTCCCTATGGTGTTCATAAACGCAACGTCCACTACGTGAGACATTGCTTAGAAGGGGCTTTTGGGAGGTTGAAGGGAAATATGGTGTTCTCATAAACGCAACGTCCACTTCGTGAGATTTGCTTAGAAGGGAACCCGACCGCTCCGCGCGTTTCTCCGGCCAACGCTACTGAAGTCCTTAATTGTTTTCAACAGTTTTTCTTTTGGAAATATGAAATGCCGGGTTTTGGAATTTCACCCGCATCATTTCTGCTGTCGTAAATGTAACTTCGTTATTAAACATTAAAAATAATTCGTCATGCTGCCGAAAATAAATCCGACCCAAACCGAATCGTGGAAACACTTGCTGGAACATTTTGAAGAAATGAAAAATGTGCCGATAAAGGAACTGTTCGTGGAAGACCGGGAACGCTTTGATAAATATTCTTTTGCGCTTCCCGATATTGAATGCGACTTCTCAAAGAACCGTGTGAATGATGAAACCCTCCGGCTCTTGCTGGAACTTGCCACCGAGTGTGGGCTCGGAGCCTCTATTGAAGATATGTTCACCGGCGAAAAAATCAACGATACGGAAGGACGGTCTGTGCTACATACCGCCCTCAGAAACTTTTCGGGCAAACCGGTTTTTTCTGATGGAAAAGACGTAATGCCGGAGGTGCAGCGCGTGCTGCAACAAATGAAAGACTTCTGTGCTACCATCCATTCAGGCGAATGGAGAGGATTCTCGGGGGAAAAAATAAAATTTGTTGTCAACATTGGTATCGGAGGAAGTGACCTTGGCCCGAAGATGGTCACAGAAGCACTCAAACCTTATTGGATAGAAGGCATCCAACCTTATTTTGTAAGTAATATCGATTCGAGCGACATTGCTGAGGTCCTAAAAAAAGTTACGCCCGATGAGACACTTTTTTTAATTGCATCAAAAACATTTACCACGCAGGAAACCATGACCAATGCCCACTCTGCAAGGGATTGGTTTTTGAAAACAGCACCAGATGAAAAAGCAATTGCCAAACATTTTGTCGCACTAAGCACGAATGAAAAAGATGTGACCGCTTTTGGAATCGATAAAAAAAATATGTTTGAGTTCTGGGATTGGGTTGGCGGAAGGTACAGCCTCTGGAGCTCGATCGGCTTATCGATCGCACTAACGACGGGGTACGATAATTTTGAGCAACTGCTCCGCGGAGCGCATGAAACTGACGTTCATTTCAGGAATACGGCCTTTGAGAAAAACGTGCCGGTGATCATGGCGCTGATCAGCCTTTGGTATATTAATTTCTTTGGCGCCCAATCTGAAGCAATCCTTCCATATGACCAGTACCTGCATCGCTTCCCCGCTTATTTTCAGCAAGGGAATATGGAGAGCAATGGCAAACATGTTGACCGCAACGGAAACCCTGTTACTTATGCCACAGGCCCTGTAATCTGGGGTGAGCCTGGCACCAATGGCCAGCATGCATTTTATCAACTGATCCACCAGGGAACGGTGCTGATCCCATGCGATTTCATCGCAACAGTTTTCTCCCACAATCCATTGGGCGATCATCACGAGATTTTGCTTTCAAACTTTTTTGCACAAACAGAAGCGCTTATGAATGGAAAAACCAAAGAGCAACTTGTTGAGGAAAAGGTTCCCGACGCGCTAATTCCCTTCAAGGAATTTGAAGGTAATAAACCTACCAATTCATTCCTGGTTACAAAAATTACTCCTTTCACGCTCGGCCAACTGATCGCCTTATATGAACATAAAATCTTTGTGCAGGGAATTATCTGGAACATCTACAGCTTTGATCAATGGGGCGTGGAATTAGGTAAACAACTGGCAAAGAATATTCTTCCGGAACTAAAAGATCAAACCGAAGTGCTTGACCATGACTCTTCAACGAACGGATTGATTAATGTTTATAAGAGGTGGAAGGTGGAGGGTTAATGGTTAATGGTTAATGGTGTGAATGGTGAATGGTGAATGGTTAATGGTTAATGGTTAATGTTGAAAGTTTGGGGTCTTGTAAGTTAGGTGGAATTGGGGTATAAATAGGTGGTAACGGTATGGGGTAGACGATTATTTGGTTGGCTTTGGGCAAAAAAAATCCTCCAAAATGGAGGATATATTTCTGAATATTTTATTTACTATTTTATTAATATTTCTATTAATATTTTTCGGTTACCATTTATCTACCTGTTCGTCGTGCATATTTGTACCTGCTTCCGGTGTAGTTGGCCCGGGGGTTTTCGGTTCGTCTAATTCGGGAGTGGCTGCTGCAGCGATGCCGGTTGGCGCTTCGTCCTGTTCTTTTTCTTCTGCAACAATTTCTTTAGCCTCATCCGGCTTTTTTATGTCATTTGAATGGCCTTCATAGTTCTCGGAATTTTCGTGGTTGAAGGCATCAAAATCAAAATCAGGCATAAGGTCTGTCTTTACAAAATCAATCGCCTCCGTCATTCCTTTCAGAAATTTATTAAAATCTTCTTTATATAGAAAGATCTTGTGGCGGTCGTATCCGTCTTCATTAAATTTCTTGCGGCTCTCTGTAATGGTAAGATAATAGTCATTGCCACGGGTTTCCCTTACATCAAAGAAATAAGTCCTGCGCTTGCCGGCCCTGATCCTCTGGCTGTAAACACTCTCCATCTTTTTGTCATTATTTTCGTACGGCACTTTTAAAAATTTTAATTTTTTTTAAACTTATTTAATCCGGGCAAAGATAAAATTGTTTTTCAATTAGAAAAATAAATGGGTATAAACCATTCATTTAAAATACGAATGTTTTTTCTTATGATTTAAAATGAATTAAAGAAGTTGAAAGTTCAAAGTTCAAAGTTGAAAGTTAAAGGTTGAAGGGACGATATGGGTTTTCATAAACGCAACATCTTATGTGAGAGATATTTTTTCCAGGTTATTACGTAAAACATCGACTTCGTGAGACCTTATTCTCAGCAATGTCTCGCGTAGCGGACGTTGCGCCTGTATCCAAGTATGTCTGGCAAAGGGTAAATTGTACCTGTTTGCTTTTTGTTACTCTGGAATGATTTTGCTTGTCACTTATTCTCAGCAATGTCTCGCGTAGCGGACGTTGCGTCTGTGTCTCAGCATGGCTCGCACACCGTAAGTTGTGCCTGTTTGCTTTTTGTTGGTCTGTAATGATTTTGCTTGTCACTTTTTTTCTTGAAAAAAAAACCTACCACGGTAGGCAGGCCTTGCCTGCCGGTAGGCAGGGTAACCAAAAAAATTCAAGGACAACCCGATCGCTCCGCGCGTTTGTCCGGCCAACGCCACCAACGCTGTCGACTGAGTTGCAGCGTTTTTTTCTCGTAAAGCTTTAATAATATTTCTGGAATCCTCCTTTTATTTAATACTTTATAATGGTTTGCTTGTCACTTTTTTTCTTGAAAAAAAAACCTACCCTGGTAGGCAGGCCTTGCCTGCCGGTAGGCAGGGTAACCAAAAAAGTTCAAGGACAACCCGATCGCTCCGCGCGTTTGCCCGGGCCAACGCCACTGAAGTACTTAACTGTTTTCAACGGTTATACTATTGGAAGTATGATGTGCACTGATTCGGATTTGAATGATATAATATTTAATAATCAATACTCAACATATGGGTGGTGCCCGGTAATGTGGTAAAGAATAGGAGAATGATATTTTATAATTCGTCTTCGGTAATTGAAGCAAGCTTCATCAACGATTTCAATAAGCCGATTTTGAGAGCATCATTTTTATGTACAGGAACAGAAATTCTGTAAACAGTTTCTATTTTGATATAAATATGGTGGCTGCCATTTACTCTTGCAAGTTGCCAACCTCGTTTTTCAAGTAGCCTGCAAAAATCTTTTCCTGAAATAGATTTCATACAGCAATTTCAAGTATTTGAGTATCGTCTTTTTCAGGAGTTTCTATATCAACACTTAAGCAACCTTCAACAGCTTCATAAATATTTTGCAAAAGCTCTTGAAAGGTTTCTCCCTGGGTTGCGCATCCTGGTATGGCCGGAACTTCAGCCCAATACCCACCTTCCTCAGCTTTATGTACAAGTACTTTTAGTTTCACAATTCAAAATTACAAATACATTTTCAGAATTAAATGAATGACTATTTAAAAAAAAGAAGTTATGGAAAAAACAGGAAGGCTTCAGAGATTGAATATGATTTAAAGTCATTTGGATAAAATATTTTGGTTTAAACGCGAATATTTAAAATAAGATCAATAATGATTTGCATGTCACTTTTTTTCTTGAAAAAAAAGTAACCAAAAAAGTTCAAGGACAACCCGATTGCTCCGCGCGTTTGTCCGGGCCATCGCCACCAAAGCTTCGTAACTGAGCAGTAGATTTTTATTTATCAAATGCTCGTTGGTGGTTGAAGGATTTGCTTGTTTTCATTGAAGGCTTAATTCCAAATTGTTACCCTATAATGATTTGCTCGTCACTTTTTTTCTTGAAAAAAAAAGTAACCAAAAAATTCAAGGACAACCCGATCGCTCCGCGCGTTTGTCCGGCCCGCGCCACTTCAGCTGGAGTATTTATGACGTTTAAGATTTTTGATGAAGGCCTCTTTCTAAACTGTAATTACCTTACTATTACTTTTTTGCTTATCAACTTTTTTCTTAAAAAAAAACCTACCGGCCGCTAGGCAAGCCTGCCGGCCGGTAGGCAGGGTAACCAAAAAAATTCAAGGACAACCCGATCGCTCCCCGCGTTTGTCCGGCCAACGCCACCAACGCTGTCGACTGAGTTGCAGCGTTTTTTTCTCGTAAAGCTTTAATAATATTTCTGGAATCCTCCTTTTATTTAAAGCTTTATGATGATTTGCTTGTCACTTTTTTTCTTGAAAAAAAAACCTACCACGGTAGACAGGCCTTGCCTGCCGGTAGGCAGGGTAACCAAAAAAATTCAAGGACAACCCGATCGCTCCGCGCGTTTGTCCGGCCAACGCCACCAATGCTGTCGACTGAGTTGCAGAGTTTTTTTCTCGCAAAGCTTTAATAATATTT
This sequence comes from Chitinophagales bacterium, assembly GCA_038245055.1. GTDB lineage: Bacteria > Bacteroidota > Bacteroidia > Chitinophagales > Chitinophagaceae > Ginsengibacter. Next base: position 5,127 of record JBBRSV010000149.1, read on the forward strand.
CTGAAATCCTCCTTTCATTTAATGCTTTATGATGATTTGCTTGTCACTTTTTTTCTTGAAAAAAAGTAACCAAAAAAGTTCAAGGACAACCCGATCGCTCCGCGCGTTTGTCCGGCCAACGCCACCAACGCTTCTTAACTGAGCCGAAGATTTTATTTACCGGATGGTCTTTTTTGTGCTAATGCGTGTATATTTTTTTTGAGCACAACGTCCAAGGTGTAAGACATGGCTTATTGCTCAGAAGTGACGCATCAATTAGCTGAAACGGACTGCTCCTGCTTTTGCTGGGTGTTGTACATTTCGGCATATACACCACTTTGCTCCAATAATTCGCGGTGCGTGCCTTGTTCTACTATTGCTCCATCTTGTAACACAATGATCTTATCAAAATTGAATAATGAAAAAATGCGGTGCGTAATAATTACCGCCGTTTTTGATTGAAGGAAATTATACAAATTAGAAATGATCTCCTTCTCGGTTTTTGCATCCACGGCGCTCAGGCAATCGTCGAACAAGACAATCTCATGATCTTTTATTAATGCGCGGGCGATGGATATTCGTTGCTTTTGGCCGCCGCTTAAAGTCACGCCACGCTCCCCTATCATCGTTTGGTATTTCTGAGGAAAGCGGTCTATTTCCCCTGCCACTGCTGCCTCTCCCGCTGCCTTAAATATTGTTTCTTTGGTTACTTCGCCGAGGGCAAAACCAATATTATTTTCAACAGAATCGCTGAATAAAAAAACATCCTGGGGCACATAGCTCACCTGCGACCTGAGGCTTTTTATATCTATCGTACGGATATCAATTCCATCATAAGCTATGGTTCCCTCCTGCGGGTCATACATCCGCAACATCAATTGTGCAATAGTAGATTTTCCTGATCCGGTTTTGCCGATGATGGCCACCTTCTCCCCCTTTTTTATGGAAAGACTGAAATCCTTTATCGCGTGTATCCCGGTATGGGGGTAGACGAAACTTACCTTCTCAAAATCAATGTTTCCCTGCAAAATAATTTTAGTTGCGGCAGGGTCATTTGTAATAGCAGGTTTGGTATGCAGAAATTCGTTTATGCGTCGCTGTGAGGTGGCTGCTCTTTGTATCATACTGGCCGTCCACCCAATTGCCATCACCGGAAATGTGAGCATCAATATGTACATGATGAATTCGCCAATGACACCGATATTGATGCTTCCATCTATTACATAAAGGCCGCCAATCATAATGGTTAATAAGGTACTGATGCCGATCATAAGGCCCATCGACGGAAAATAAATCGCCTCAGTTTTAGCTAAGGATATCGCGTTTCTCCGGTACAACTCGCTGTTCTTTTCAAAAAATCCCCGCATTGCTTTTTCCTGCACAAAGGATTTGATGACCCTTATGCCGGAATAGGATTCTTGGGCATTCGTTGTAAGGTCGGATAACAACGATTGTATCTTATCGCTTTTTTTGTTGATGATGGTATTCACGTAATAAATAGTGATAGCCAGTATCGGCAGCGGCGACAATACATACAACGTAAGCTCTTTATTTTCTTCAAGCATGTAGGTGAGAGAAAATCCGATTGTTGCTGCGAGGTTGATCAGGTACATGATCGCAGGTCCGGTGTACATCCGCACCCGGCTCACATCTTCCGAGATCCGGTTCATCAGGTCGCCGGTATTATGTGTCTTGTAAAAATTTGTATCCAGCGTTTGGTAATGATTGAAAATTTCATTTTTTTGCGCAAACTCAATATGTCGACTCATTACAATAATCGTTTGGCGCATGAGGAACATGAAGAAGCCGCTGATGATGGCCAATACCAGCAATATAATGCCGGAATACAAAATTTTAGTCTTGAAGGTGCTGTCCCTTTTTTTCAGGGTATTAATAAATACTTTAACCAGCGGATCATAGTTGGTCCGAACCAACGAATCCGCTGTTGTATGTTTTTTCTCCAGGCTGCTTGTAACGGTATTTAAAACGTATTTCGTTACCTGGGGCGTTAGAATCCTGAAGTAGTTTGATAAAATGATGAATACCATCCCGAGGAGGAAATGCCATTTGTACCGCCAGAAATATTTATTTAGGGAAGCGAGGTGTTTCAAGATTCAGCGTTCAAAGTTTGGAGAAAAAGTTTAGAGAAATAAGTTTAGAATTAAGAGTTCAGCGTTCAAAGTTAAATGCAATTCATGAGTGATTAGGGGTTTTTTTCATTTTTGGTTTGGGTTTTCGAAGGCTCTGGGTCGTGAGAACAGATTTAATCTCTGCGGTGCGCCACCGATGCTTCGTAACTGAGCAGTAGATTTTTAATCAACAAAAACTCATTTATTTTATTGCTTTATTGATTTGCTTATTTTCATTGAAGGCTCATCGCAATTGGTTACTCTGTGATGCTTTTGCTTGTCACTTTTTTTCTTGAAAAAAAAACCTGCCTGCCGGTAGGCGGGGTAACCAAAAAAGTTCAAGGACATCCTGACCGCTCCGCGCCTTTGTCCGGCCAACGCCACCGACGTACTTAACTGTTTTCATCGGATTTGATATTGGAAGTATAAGTAAACGGATTCGGGGTTGAATATTTATTTATCGGCCAGCATAGCATTAAGCCTATGTAAGCGGTTCGTGCATTTCATATGCAGTTACGGATAATTTCAAATGTCCGCCAAGCCCTTTTTGAATAATTCGCATCAGCGTCGAAAGTCGAATGTCGCTTGCATCGTTTTCAATCCTTGATATGTACGACTTTGTTGTGCCACATTTGTCTGCAAGTTGCTCCTGTGTCAGGTTTTGTTTCTCACGCAGTTCTTGTATAAGCACACCAATTTTGAATGCTTCAAACTCTTGTTCGTAAGTTTCTCTTTTCTTCGCGCCGCTCTTTCCAAACTGTTCGTTAAGATGGTCAGAAAATGAGGTCATGTTTTTATTTTTTAGACTTTTCATCGAAATATTCTTTTTTAATTCGCTTAGCTAAATCAAGTTCATTTTTAGGGGTCTTCTGAGTTTTCTTCTGAAAGGCGTTTGCAACCACAATTAATTGTCCTTCGTCAAAGAAACCAAAAGCCCGGAAAATATTACCTGCAACTTCTACACGAATTTCATAAATCCCATTTGTTCCTTCCATATACTGGAAGTATTTAGCTGGAACCCGGTCAATCGTCGCAATAAGTTGCAAAGTCCAGTTGAACTTCTTTTGAACATCTTTTGTCTGCCTGTCAAAAAAATCCAGATAATAATGTTTAAAATAATAGATGCTTCGAATGAAGTTTTGTCACACAAGGCTAAGTTAGCTAAATAGTGAACTTTATCAAAATCAATTTGAGGGAATTTTGGTAAGGGTTTACCAATTTTTTTTTCTCAACCAAGGCTCGCGGGGCGGACATTGAGTCTATGTCCGTGTATGACTGGCACAGGGTAAATTGTGCCTGTTTGTTTTTTGTTACCCTGTGATGATTTTGCTTGTCACTTTTTTTCTTGAAAAAAAAACCTGCCTGCCGGTAGGCAGGGTAACCAAAAAAGTTCAAGGACAACCCGATCGCTCCGCGCGTTTGTCCGGCCAACGCCACCGATGCTTGGTGACTGAACTGTAAATTTTTATTTACTGAATCTGAGTGTGTAAAGTTTTTAGTTGTATTCCCTGGTTGAAACTCTTAAACCCTTTTCCGGTGAACCTTATTCAATTTGTTACCCTCCCATGAACGCTGTTCGCGCTTGTGAACCCAATCCGTTGTTAAAGATTTAGGTATAGGAACGTCTTAGGTGAATTAGTAATAAATTGAGGGCCGATAGTTGCCTAAATTTGCGTTATGGTTGGAGGAGATAAATATTTATATAAGACCAATAGTTCATTCTTAGATTATGAGTTTGAAAGTGTCGGACCCAAAGGAGTCATAAAGAAAGTAGCACGATTTAGTGAAATGGGAACAAACGTTTACAATTTCGGATTTGGCGACTTGGATAGGGCTACCGGAGAAATTAGTGATACGGTGGTCAGTAACAATGAAGATGGTGATAAGGTCTTATTTACAGTGGCTAATATTATTTACGATTTCACTAATGTGTATTTGGAGGCAGCGGTTTTTATGCAAGGTACGACTCCAGCAAGGACTCGTCGTTATCAGATGGGTATCAACAAGTATTGGCCCCAAATAAAACCAATATTTGAGATTTTTGGCTTAAAAGATCAGCAATGGGAGCCATTTCGACCTGTAGAAAATTATGATGCTTTTTTAGGACATCGTAAGGCGTTTTTTTTATTTTAGGTAGTTTTTATCCTTGGATTTTCTATAAAAAATTTTAAAAAAGTATTAGCTTTGTTATATGAGTTTGAAAGCAAAAAAAGCATCTATTAAAGAACAGGCATCAAAAAAGAGTGGTGCAGTAGTAAGCAAGAGCATAGGTAATTATGAAAAGCACCCGTTTTTTATAAAGAAAGTTGCTACTGCTCAGGCGTTGCTTTTAGAAGTGGGTTTACCAAAGGAGTTAACAAAAAAGAAAGCACACGCATAACTTTTCCTTTTGTAAAATATGTATTCCCAACTCATAGAAGTTGGGTTTTTTATTTGTGTCAAATATGAACTAAATTGAATTGCATGACCGATAACAACGATAGGGCTTGCTGCTGTGCTGGTATTTTTTATTCTCAGCAATGTCTCGCGGTTCGGACGTTGCGTCTATATCCCCGTATGTCAAGCACAGGGTAAATTGTGCCTATTTTCTTTTTGTTAACCTGTAATGATTTTGCTTGTTACTTTCTTTCGTGAAAAAAAACCTACCACGGTAGACAGGCCTTGCCGACCGGTAGGCGGGGTAACTAAAAAGTTCAAAGACAACCCGATCGCTCCGCGCGTTTGTCCGGCCAACGCCACCGATACTTCGTAACTGAGCTGTAGATTTTTATTTTTCGAATGTTCTTTTTTGCTCAGATTGCCTGGATTGTTTTTCAGGGTTACTAAGCGAAACATCAACTTCGTGAGACCACTTTCTCATCAATGTCTCGCGTAGCGGACGCTGCGTCTGTATCCCAGCATGGCTCGCACAGCGTAAATTGTGCCTGTGTGTTTTTTTTACGCTGTAATGATTTTGCTTGTCACTTTTTTTCTTGAAAAAAAAACCTACCACGGTAGGCAGGCCTTGCCGGCCGGTAGGCAGGGTAACCAAAAAAGTTCAAGGACAACCCGATCGCTCCGCGCGTTTGTCCGGCCAGCGCCACCTCAGCTAGAGTAGCTATGAGTTGAATGATTATTTATTAGATGGTACATGTTTGGACAACCCGATCGGTTATTCACGATTC
>JBBRSV010000150.1:0-10272 GCA_038245055.1 Chitinophagales bacterium
AAATTCCATTTATATTGACAATCTCTTCAATCGTGTCGCGCGTAGTACCGGCAATTTCACTTACAATGGCCCGGTATTCATTTAGGAAAGTATTCAATAAGGTGGATTTACCTGCATTAGGGTTGCCTACAATTGCCACGCTCACTCCATTCTTTATAACGTTGCCAAGTTTGAAAGAATCCAACAAATTTTTTACGGTGGAATCTATGTCTAAAATCAGATCCATAAACTTTTTTCGATCCGCAAATTCAACGTCCTCTTCACTAAAATCCAATTCAAGCTCTATTAATGCCGAAAATTGAATCAGCTTTTCCCTCATCTCTTTTAATATTTGTGAGAAGCCTCCACGCATATTTTTTAACGCAGCATTTTGTGAAGCACTGGTATTACTTGATATAAGATCTGCCACAGCTTCTGCCTGCGTAAGATCAAGTTTTCCGTTGAGGAATGCGCGCTGTGTAAACTCTCCGGCTTTTGCGAGCCTTGCTCCATTTCTTATAAGCGCATCAATAACCTGCTGCTGCACATAGGGCGAGCCATGGCAACTTACTTCAATAACATCTTCGCCCGTGTAGGAGGCCGGGGTTTTATAAATGGAGATAACCACTTCATCAAGAACCGTATCACCTTCTTTTAAATAGCCAACATGAAGCGTGTTGGCGGGCTGATCTGACAGGTCCTTTAAAGGAAATATTCTATTTATAATTGCAAACGACATTGCACCACTCAGCCTTATTACGCCTATTGCTCCTACGCCTGGCGGAGTTGCGATGGCAACTATTGTGTCGTCCCAACGTGAAAGTTTACCATGCATGCTGTAAAGATAAGATAGCCAATTCAACCCGAAGCAAGAGGTAAAAACGAGATCAGATTTTAAGAATAAGAATTCGGCCTATTCATGAGAATTTATGATAAAATAATGCCTTACATCATTAATTTGAATTTCATCAATGGCATCAACAAAGTTATTGTAAGTTGCCTGTCTTGCCTGGGAAATTATCACAATTGCATAATTTACATTGAAAAAAAAAAGATGCATTACTGCATCTCTTGAAAAAAAATTTTTAAAAAAATCTTATTGATCAGGATTTGTTAGTGTAACAGGTTGCAAACGATATGCATTTACATATCTTCCGTTTTGCTGTGCCGGAGTCCAGTTTGGACCTTTTCTGATAGCATTCGTTGCTATTTCAGCAAGTTTGGATCCTTTCATAGTTGTAGCTTCTACCTGGCTTACCTTTCCGGATTTATCAACAATAAATTTAACAACACAAGTTCCAAAGTCACCTTCAGCAAATTCATCCTGGTGTTCCTGAATAGCTCTCGTCACATACTTCGTCCATGCACCTGCACCTCCTGGAAACGAAGCTTCTATTTCAACCTTCGTAAAAACTTTATCCGCATCTTCATCCTTGGCAACCGGTGGAGCAACAACTTGTGTTCCTTTATCTTCGGTTGGCGGAGCTACTATTCCTAAATCTTTAGTTCCTTCAACAGTCTTTACGTCTATTTTTGCTTCTTCGATTTGTTTTACTTCTGGCGGTGGTTTAATAACTTCCTCATCTTTTACAACTTTTGGAGGAGTAAAGGCAATTGTCGCGATTGGCGGTGGTGGCGGTAATTTCGGTGGTGGTGGTGGTGGTGGTGGTGGTGGTTCATTTGGCGCCGCTTCCATTACCAGGTCCTTCGTTTGTATTTCCTTCACGTCTTTGTCCGAGGAAAGTTTATCAGCTATAACGGAACCTATGAATATAAGTAAAATTATTACAACCGTACTTATCAAGGCAATCGTGATTCTTCGATTGTACGTTTTTCTCAAATCATAAGCGCCATAATCTTTATTTCGTCCTTCAAAGAGAATATCTAAAAGATCAGCCTTTAATATTTTATTAGCTTCCATGTTTTGTTTTTTAAGTTAGAATACCAAATGGAATTTTTCCATAAAAAATACTGTACGCGTGTTTACTGAACGCCCGCGGCTTTCTCTGTTTGTTGAATTTTATTGTACTCATCTGATGTTGGATTTACCATTGCATACCTGCCAATATCGTTAATAGTCATTTCATCAAGCATATCCACAGCATTTTTATACGTAGCATCTTTATCAGGTTTAATAATTACAAACAAATCATCTACCGGTGTGCTTTTCTTTTTATCAAGAATGATCTTTCGCACATCTTTGTAATTGGTGGTTTGCATTGTAGCAGGGTCATTACCAAAATAATAATACACCACGTTTCCTTTACCTAACATCAAGGTTAGTGAACCAGATTCTTTTACTTTATTAACTTCATCTGGCTTGTCAGTGTCCTTGGGCATGTTTAGATTCATTGCCGTAGGCTGGGCCATTGTTGTTGTAAAAATAAAAAAAGTGATCAATAAAAATCCAAGATCCACCATGGGAGTAAGATCTACCCTGGTAGATTTCTTTTTGCTTTTTTTGACACCGGGGCCTTTATGACCGCCGCCGGATTTTACCTCCATTTCTGCCATAATAGAAATATTTTATTTTTTTGAATACAATTTAAATTAATCCAATCTACTTTGCAGGCGGTGTTTCCGACTGTTGCGCCTTCAAATTCGCTTTAAATAATTCTGAACCTTCTGGAACATCTTCCACAGTGGTAACAAGATTATATTTATAAATATCATTTTTCTTAAAAGCCTCAATAACTCCACTAAAGGCAGGATATTTCGCCGCGTCATCACCCTTTATCAAAAAATTTAATTTTTTTCCCTGACCCGCAGCAACTGCAGCACCAATCCAAGCTTGAAGTTCATTATTAGTGCTATCGGCCGGCACCCCAGTGAATTTAGTATTTTTTAACTCGTCTGTTGGTACCCTTATAAATTGTAATAACTGGCTTAGCGGAACACCTATAAAACCAGCCTCCAAAAAGTATTTCCTGTCCTCCGGAGTTACCTTCATGTGCCGCTCACTCATCATTTCATCGAATACGTCGCCTTTAATTTCATCAGTCATATTAATAAAAACCCTGTCAGCTTTATCGATAGACACTGTGAAAGCATCTTTTTGCGGAGCATGTTTATTGGAAACCGAACCGGGTGTTACAATTTCTACCGCTTCTGAAGGCTTAAACTTTGTTGCAAGAATGAAGAATGTTAGCAACAAGAACGCAACATCGCACATAGCGGTCATATCCACATTGGTGCTCCCGCGCTTTATTTTGGCTCTTCCCATTATTTATAATTTAATAATAATTAGATTCATTTTCTGGAATATTCCATATAAGTGAATGGATTATTTATAGAGTGATGCAAAGCTTTGAGTAAGCGTAAAGCCTGATTCATCAATACCATAGGTAATACCGTCAATTTTTGTTGTAAAAATATTATAAGTTATAATTGCAAAAGCCGATGTACCGATACCTAATGCTGTATTATACAAGGCCTCTGCAATACCTTTTGACAGTTCTCTTGCTGCTTCACCACCACCAGATTCTCCAAGATTACTAAATGCGCGGATCATTCCTACTACCGTTCCAAGCAATCCAATCAACGTTGCAACTGATGCAATGGTAGAAAGAAATACCAGGTTCTTTTCTAACATTGGTAACTCAAGAGCCGTCGCTTCTTCCACTTCTTTTTGAATTGCTAAAACTTTTTGTTCAGTATCAAGTTCGTTGTCAGTAATCATTGATTTGTATTTGCGAAGACCGGCTTTCATTACGTTGCCAACGGAACCTTTCTGCCTGTCACACTCGGCGATAGCCGCATCCACTTTTTTATCAGCAAGATAAAACTGTACTTTCCTGATGAATTCAGCATTTGATCCATTTCCATTAGCTTTTGAAACAGTTAACCATCTTTCAATTACAAAAGTGAAAACAATTAAAAAACATCCAATAAGAATTGGAACTATAATTCCTCCTTCATACATTCTTGCAAGGTCACCTTTAGGTCCATTGTGCTTTGGCCAAAAACCGCCGGCTGGATCAGGGTTTGTAAAATTGCTACTTGCCCCAATAACGAAACGCCAGATAATGTAGCCTGCAAGGATACAAATTATAGGAGCCAGCAAAGAAATAATATTGCTGGATTTTTTTGCCTGAACCGATGTGGTCGCTTTTACAGTAGAGTTTGCAGTTGTATTTGATTCTGCCATAACGTTAGGTTTTTTAGTGTTAAAAGTTTAAGATGATTTGATTAAATATTTGATGGTGCAATTGTAGCGAAAAAAAATTTGATAATTCTCATTAAGCCTAAAAAAATTTTTAGTAGGCTCACAAGTTAATAAATTAATCCAATCTAAGTAAAATGAATATGTTTTTTTTTAAAATAAAAATACCAGCATTTTACTTATATTTCTTATTTAAAAAATCAGAAAAATTATAGGTTAATGCAACAGTATCTTACGTCAATGTGGAAACTATATCACCGTAAAAAAATTGATTTTACTCGTAACGCAGGGCAACAATCGGATCAAGCCTGGCAGCTTTTAATGCGGGGTAAAGGCCGGCAAAAAGCCCAACTACCGAACAAACCACAATACCTAAAACAACCCACGCCCATGGAACTACGAAACCAGTGTGAAGAAACATACCAACGACATTGCCCACGAGTACCCCAAGTATAATTCCGAAAAGGGCTCCAATAAGACTGATCAATACAGACTCGAAAAGGAATTGACTTCTAATGCTTTTTCTCGTACCGCCAATAGCTTTTATCAAGCCGATTTCGCGCGTGCGTTCGTTCACTGCTACCAGCATGATATTCATGAGGCCAATCGCTGCCCCAATCAGTGTTATCAAACCAATAAAAGCGGCCGCTGTTGTGATAGCGCCAAGGCTACTCATAAAGACTTCGGCTATACTATCACTCTTATCAATGTAAAAATTATTTTCTTCATCAATGGCCAATTTCCTAATAGGTCGAAAAGTGCCTTTCGCCTCCCCGATCGCTGCATCCATATCTCTAATGTCGTTAACCATTATACCTATATTAAAAGTGTTTCCTTCAGTGGTAAAAAGGCGACGAATATTATTATACGAAGTGAGTATGATGTTATCGGCATTTAAAAATGCACTGGAACCTTTATCTTTCAAAACAGCAATAATGCGATATTTTATTCCTGCCACATCAATTATTTTATCGACCGCCCTTTGAATATTTTCTCCATAGAGTTTTTTTGCAACGCTATTGCCAAGTATACAAATGCTTCTACCACTTTGTACATCAATTTTATTTAAGTTTCTGCCAACTGCAATCGTATAGCCGCTTTGAGCAAGGTAATTTTCGTCTCCACCGAGAACAGAAACATTTGGATTGGTCTTTATTGTTTCATTGTTAACAATTACGTTTCTTGGGCCATTTATAGAAATGCTAACGCTTGCCGGAAATGCATATCTTTCTTTAAATAATTTTGCCTCCTGGTAGGTAATAATTTTTCCGTTGTTAGATTTTTTTTCTTTAAGGGAATTAACTGATTTTTTGGTAACCTGCCTTCGGCCTATGCGTATTTGACGGTCCTGGAAACGAATGCTAAAAGAGTTTGCACCCATTGTCGAAAAGTTCTCTTTAAGGCTTTGATTCATAGAGGCAGTTGCAGTTATAATTCCAATTAGCGCCATAATGCCCAATGAAATAATTGTAACAGTAATACCTGTACGCAGTTTATTGCTTTTCACTGTTCGGAATGCGAGTGATAAAGAATCTGATAATTGCATAGCGTGTTTCCGAAAAATTTATTTTGAATGAAAGTGAAGGTACAATTTCAAAAGAATTTTTTCAATACCATTCATACATTAATAGTAGAGCCAATCAACAACAAGCGAAGGGAGAATGCCGACTATTATAATTATGGCGGCAGCAATAACCAACAGGTATTTGAAGGAGGACCTTACAGGCATAACATTATTTGCACCTGCAGCCGGCTCCTTAAAATACATTGCCTGTATTACCCGAAAATAATAGACAGCGCTTATAGCAGCACAAATGACAGCTAAAATCACCAACCAAACCTGGTGGCCGTCCTTAACAGCCGCAAGTAGCATATAAAATTTTGCAGTAAAACCTGCGGTAAGAGGAATACCTGTAAGAGATAGTAAAAAAATTGTAGCTGTACCCGCCAGCACAGGATTTGTTTTATATAACCCATTGAAACCTTCAATGGTATAATCGTTCATTTTTACCAGCACAGCAAACATTCCTATAGTTGCAATGCTATATGATACGGCATACAATAGCAAACCTTCTTGTGCAGTATCGTTGAGAGCAAATAAGGCGAACATCATAAAACCTGCATGAGCAATACTCGAATAGGCAAGCATGCGCTTTACGCTTTGTTGAAAGACAGCCGTGAGATTTCCTATAAGTAAAGTGGAAGCAGTGATTAAGACGATGAGCATTTGCCATTGCTGTTGGATGATACCAAAGGACACTTTGAATAACCTGATGAAGGCAATAAAACCCGCAATTTTAACAATGGTTGCCATAAAGGAAGTAAACACTGTTGGTGCGCCATCATATACATCCGGAGCCCAAAAATGAAACGGCGCCGCCGATACTTTAAATGACATTGACACAACTAACAACACCAAACCTGCCGCGATCATAACGGGCATTGGCCCCGTTCCCAATTCAATCATATTTATGTAAAAAGAGCCAAGGCTGTTGCCTCCATATATTAATGCAATTCCCATAAGCATTAAGCCTGTAGAAAATGCGCCCATGAGAAAATACTTGAGAGAAGCTTCATTACTTTTTAGATTACGTTTATCGCTGCCCGTTAGTATAAACGAAGGAATTGACATAATCTCAATTCCGAGGAACAACATTAACAATGTATTGAATGATGAAGAAATGGAAACACCGCACAAAATAAAAAATATCAGTGCAAAATATTCTGAACCATTTTCTCCTACTTTCTCAATATCCCTTCCATTTAAAAGAAAAAATAAAAGCGTGCATGCAAAGGCAATGGTATTGAAAAGAAGGCCAAAATTATCGAACCGAAGCATTCCTTTGGTATCGATTTTAAAAATTTGTGTGCCAAAAAATTCGAGCATATTTCCGGCAAGCAAAATGATGATACCTGCTATAGCCCAATATTTTGGTGTCGAAGTTTTTTTAAAAAACACTCCTCCAAACATCATCACGACTCCCCAAATTGCAGATATTAATATTGCGTTCATAAATTAATTCTATTACCTTTTTTTTATCTTTAGAAAGAATTATTATTTAAGTCTTTGTAAAATATCTGTTACCGTGTCCTGTGTCAAATGCAAAACAGGACCCGGATAAATTCCTAATATTATAATCGCGGCCACAATAACTGACAACGTAAATTTTTGGCCACTACTGATTGAGCCTACATTTTCAGTAATGGAATTTGTATTGCCGAAAAAAACTTTTTGCACCATGTTCAACATGTAAGTTGCTGATAGTATAATGCTGATGCAGGCGAATACGGCCATCCATTTATTATATTCAAATAAGCCGGTGAACATTAGAAATTCGCCAACGAAACCGTTAGTAAGAGGAAGCCCGATATTCGCCAAAACTATTATTATAAAGAAGGTGGTTAATGTAGAGGATTTGGTCGCAAGGCCTCCGAGTTCGGATATCCTTCTAATACCGGTTTTCTTTTCAATTATATCTACAACAATCCACAAGGCAATAATATTAATACCATGATTAAGCATTTCCAGCATAACACCTTGCAAACTTGTATTATTGCGGGCAAAAATACCTGCTCCCATTAAGCCGATATGTGCAATCGAGGACCACGCAACAATTCGTTTGAGATCCGTTTGAGACAAAGCAATGATACTGCCGTAAAGAATACCTATAATACACATTATCAGAATGATCGTATCATTTTTTTCAACTGCCCCCGGAAATATAGGAAGTAACCAGCGAAGCATTCCAAATATGCCCATTTTAACCATGATGCCACTTAATACCATCACGGTAGAATCGGAAGATTGCTCGTAAAGGTCCGGCTGCCACGAATGGAAAGGAAAAATGGGCATCTTAACAGCAAAGGCCGCAAAGAATAACCAAAAAACCATGTTTTGCTGACTTGCATCAAGGGTAGCGCTGTAGAATGATTTTAGGTAAAATGAATGTTCAGAAAGTGCGGTTACTGGTGGTGTATGCAGGTACACAAACATTATCCCAATAAGCATGAGCAAGGAACTAACGAATGTATAAATGAAGAATTTAAAAGTGACGCGAATCCGAAATTCGCCGCCCCACCTGCTGCAAAGAAAATACATGGGAATTAAAGCCAGCTCCCAGAAAAAATAAAAGACCAGCGCATCCATCGCAACAAAAACACCCATGAGGCCAGCCTGCACTAATAACATTAATCCATAATAAACATTTGCATTTGGATACTCACGTTTATGCGTAGCCGCAAATACCAGCGGAAAAGAAAAGGCAGTAAGGAAAGTAAGCAAAAAGCCCATTCCATCCATACCTACGCTAAAACTGGAACCTATATAAGGCAACCATACGTAACTAACGTTATTATAGGTTGCATATTCAGGATGGTGAACAAAGTCACTATAGTACAAGCTTATTATTGACACAACCAAAGTTGCTACGGAAGAAAACAGCGCAAAATTCTTAACAGCTTTCGGGCTCTTTATAAAAAAAATAATTATGCCGGTAACCAGGGGAATCCAAAGCAGCAGTTCAGGAAATGTATAATAAGTACCCAGCATTAAATTTATTTTGTAAACAATTGAATAATTAATAATAATAATAAACCAACAACCATCAATAAAATATAACTTCCTACAAAGCCACTTTGCAGCAACCTTATTTGCCTGCTGCTGTAGTTGATGCCTTTGCCAACTCCGTTAACCAGCGCATCAATGCCAGATTTTTCGACAACATTGCCAAGAAACCGGGAAAATCCTTTTAATGGCCTAACGATAATACTATCATATATTTCATCAACATAAAATTTATTTTCAATTGCTTTTGTAAAAGCACCTGCCTCTTCAGTTCCTTCCTGGTAATTTTTATACTTCTTCCACGCCCAAATGCAAACAAATAAAATAAGCAAAGAAGATACGGCCATCAAAATGATTTCAAGCTGGGGCGAAGTGGTGCTTGCTGTCAACAATTTATTAGAGTCTGCAAATACCGGTGACAAAAAATCGCCCAGGGAATTTCCATTTTTCACAAAGATTTCCGGTATGCCAACAAAGCCGCCAATAGCTGAGAGAACCGCAAGACAAACAAGCGGGAAAGTTATTGCAGACGGGCTTTCATGAAGGTGATGCAACTGCTCATCCGTACCGCGAAATTTACCGGCAAACGTAAGAGCCAATAAACGAAACATATAAAATGCAGTAAGCAACGCTCCTGATACGCCAACAATATATAATAACGGGTTACCAGAATAGGCGGCAGCCAAAATTTCATCTTTGGAAAAGAAGCCAGAGAAAGGAGGCAATCCTGCAATAGCCAGGCAGGCGATAAAAAATGTGACGTAAGTGATCTTCATTTTTTTGCCGAGGCCACCCATTTTTCTAATGTCCTGTTCGCCGCCCATGGCATGTATTACAGAACCAGCTCCAAGAAATAGAAGCGCTTTAAAAAATGCATGCGTCATCACATGAAAAACGGCAGCAGAATATGCACCGACGCCAAGCCCAAGAAACATATAACCAAGCTGACTTACCGTAGAATACGCCAGTACTTTTTTAATATCATTTTGTTTTAACGCAATTATCGCAGCAAATATAGCAGTAGCTAATCCTACAATGGCGACGACCGTCATGGTAAATGGTGCCATTGTATAAATAATGTTGCTCCTCGCAATCATGTATATTCCCGCAGTAACCATCGTGGCGGCATGAATTAATGCGGAAACAGGCGTAGGGCCCGCCATTGCATCTGGTAGCCATGTGTACAATGGAATCTGCGCGCTCTTTCCGGTTGCACCCATAAAAAGCAACAAACTAACCCCAATTAATACCGGAGAATTTTTTACAGTTATAATAGAAAGTATCCCTGTTTGAGCATCAAATAAATTGTGGTAAGAAGTTGTACCGAATGTATTAATCAGCCAAAATATTCCGAGGATGAAACCAAGATCGCCGATACGGTTCATAATAAATGCTTTTTTTGCAGCATTATTAAAACTGTTATTCTTAAACCAAAAACCAATTAATAAATAAGAACATAATCCAACGCCTTCCCAACCCATATACATAATTACATAATTACCTCCCAATACCAGTAAAAGCATTGAGAAAACAAAAAGATTCAGGAAAGAAAAATATTTTGCATAGC
>JBBRSV010000151.1:0-10250 GCA_038245055.1 Chitinophagales bacterium
CAACTCTATGGTCTCAAACATTTGCTGACGTGTCTCCAGATTATTACGCATGATATTTATTCTATCCGGCAAATTTATTAACTCTTAAATTTGTGGGCAATAGGGAGTTAGACGGTTGCTTACTTTGCTACGATAATATTTTCGGTTCAACATTTTTGGAGTGTACCTATTAAAATTCTGCGAATATTCGAATTCCTTCGTTGAAGTTATTATTCGGATATATGATATTTCGTCTTGGTCAATTAATATTTTTTCCAGGAACTTCGAATACTGGGAGGAATTTGTTTGGATATGGAATCGGGGAGAAGTCCGGTTATGTATGGGGTTTAAATTAATTAAGGTAGTAGAAACGCTTCGTTCTTTTTGGACTATTGTGGACTGAATACCCTAATTAAATTGTAGAGAATCCAAAGGATAGTGTGCTACAAAAAAATGTGCTTTAAGGGTGTAGTGGACATTTGTGGTGCTAATTTTTAGACGTTTTGTTCAAGTGGACAAAAATGGTGCTGTTTATTTTCACTCTTTTTATCAAATCTTGCAATTAATATTCACCTTTGTTTCATCAAGTTAAACGGAAGTAGGCTCTGCTGGAGAGCAACCTGCCAGGGATACACTTGATGGCCGACGAAAACGTCAAGCAAAGGAACTTTTTTAAAATAGTTCCTTTGATATTTTCAGAGGTCCTTATGCCTTAAAAAGCTCATCAATAAACTTCTTCTTTCTTGCTGCTGATAATCCATTATGATTTCTCAATTTATTTTTTAAATCAGCGAAATGTCCATCAATTGCATTAGTGGTATTGGGAATGTTTAATTCCATATTATCATACCATGTAAACAGCCAAGGCAGGTTTGTTTTCAAACTTCTATAAGCACTTCTCAGGCGTTTGTGTACATATCTACTTTTGCCATTAATATCTACTTTCCGTTCGTTTAAAAAATCTTTCCATTTGTGATGCCAAAATTGTAACCCTCCTTCAAAACTTTCTTTATCCGTTTGTTTTAATAATAATGTAAGTTCCCACAATTGTTTGCTGGCTTGCATTTTAGGTTTCTTTGTTAAGTATCTTCTTATTATGGCAACTTGATGGAAGTTGCACATCTGGATAGGTATACCATCAAACAACTGCAACAAACCCCTGCGACCATCGCAAATAATAGCTTGTATTTTTATTCCTCTTCTTGTTATTTCTTCTATCCCCAATAAGTATAGTTTATTGGTTTCTTGTTGTACATATTGTTTGAATAAAATTTGCCCGGTAAGGCTGTCTTTAAAAACCATTACTCCAAATTTTCTTCCAAAATAAGTTGTGTCCATCAACACATTTACAACACTTGCAAAAGTTGTTAAGCGTTGAACTTTAGCTGCATCTATTTTTCGCTGAATCGTTTTTGCAGAGCAATTATATTTTGCTGAAAGTTGAAAATAAGTTTGCTTTCCCTCTGTATATTCTATCCACAAAATTTCAATATCAATTCGATTACCCCCCTAAAAAACGTTTGCCACAGGCAGCACATTTATAACGCTGAACGCCTTTATGAAATCCATTTTTGATGACTATTTTGCTCTTACAGTAAAAGCAGTTTTTTTATTCATTTGCTTTGATTTCTGCAAAGCTAAGCCCATAGAAGGTTCCAGAGGATTTTAGCACCACAAATGTCTATTAACCCGAAAAATGAAAAAAAATTTTAATAATGTTACGCATTAAAGTTTACTAACGGCGGGCATACACTAAATTGACTTGTAATAATAAACGCTAATGATTGATCACTTTTTTTTGTTTACTTGAAATTTATACCATAGATAACCTACGGTTTCTTTTAAATAGGTTTCCCAACCCAATAAAACCGAAATGTGTGGCAACAGCATTGAAAAACTAAAATTGCTTGCGCCACCTTCATAATTGGCCGGGTACGGGATGGTAGCAAGGCCTGCGTTTTTAAATATAAGAGATGCCCTCGGCTCGTGGAAGGCAGAAGTTATTAATAGGTACGGAGGTTTCAATTGCAAAGAATCTAATATTTGTTTTGCATGGTATGCATTATCAAAAGTATTATTGGATCGATCTTCTACGAAAATAATTGAATCCGGTACACCCATTATTTGCAATTGTGTTTTTACCCACGCTCCTTCACGAAAATCTTTGTTCTCATCTTTTCCGTTGCCGCCGGTTATTAAAATATGTGTGATCATTCCAAGCTTATATAACTTAAGTGTTTGAATAAATCTATCTGCTGATCCATTGAAATAGCCGTTTCCATCAGCATCAGGGCCGGCAAATCCACCGAGAACAATTCCGCAACTATAGGTAGTTCCTGCAGCCAGAGCTATCGGCCGCGGTTGCCAGTTTTTTTCATACCAATCAAGTAAAAATTCATTGCTGAATATTAAAAAGATGATTAACGCAAGAATCCTGCAAAGCCTTTTAAATGAAATTTTTCGAAGAAAAAATCCGCCTAGTAATAATAAGATTATCCAGGTTAACGGCGACAAAATAAAAGATAAAATGGAGGAAACTATTTGGTGCATGCTTTTTTGCTTGATTTTAATATTTCAATAAAAATAAAAGAAAGTTCGCAAAGGGAAATCATTGGTGTTGCGATTCTGCCTTTAAGATTTTGTACCTGCCAAATGAATTATTAGGTTTTTACTTTTGCGTTTAGCCTTACCAGTTATAGATAAATATTTTTCTCCAAAAAATCTTTTTGAAATAATTTTGTCATTAATAAATAGAGCGATTATAATTTTATTTATCTTACTATTTAATAAATTTTATTATGAAAGTTTACCTGTTGCTTTTAGTAATCGCTCCATTTTTTTTGCATTCAAATGGGCCTGAGAAAAATATTCAAAAAAAGGACAATCAGCGTTGGGTGCAATTGTTTAATGGCAAAAACCTGGAAAATTGGATACCAAAGATTGCAGGATATAAAGCAGGAGATAATTTTGGTAAAACATTTCGGGTTGAAGATGGAATACTCAGTACACGGTATAACAATTATGATAGTTTTAATAAAAGATTTGGCGCTTTATATTTTAATAAAAAGTTTACCAATTTCAGGCTCAGAGTCGAATATCGATTTGTAGGCAATACAGCTCCCGGTGGCCCTTCCTGGGGCTACAAAGACGGTGGTATTCAGTATGATTGTCAACCGCCAAATACAATAGGCCTTGATCAACCTTTTCCTGTTTGCCTTGAATATAATTTGCTTGGCGGCAATGGGAAAGATGAGCGGCCAACAGGAGAGATTTGCGCTTCTGGTATGTACGTGGAAATTGATGGAAAAAAAAATACGTCTTATTGTACGCCCCCCACGATAAAGAGAACCTTTGCGGGCGACCAATGGGTTTCTGCGGAGATAGATGTTGCAGATGGAAAAATCACTCATTGGGTAAATGGAGAAAAGATTTTAGAATTTGAAAATCCTAAATATGATCCTTCCAACATCCTGGCAAAACAATTTATTGTAAACGGAAATGATGCCGTTAAGGGTGGCTACATTTCGCTTCAATCCAACAGCCATCCGATGGATTTTCGCAAAATTGAAATTATGGAATAATAGGCCGTGAGATGGTCAAGGGCAAGGTTGATCTTTTTTAAAAATTGTCGTTGGCGCAGTCGCCACATTGACTATTAATCTTATTTTCCAACAACTTATTTTTTATTTTTTTTGGAAAAAATGAGTTTTGGTTTAAGAGATATTTATTTATTTTTATATCTAAATTAAATAAATATGAAAAAGATTATTTTTATTGCAGTATTTGGGATTTGCCTTTTTGGTTACTCAGCAGGTTATTCTCAGGACAGTACTAAGGCGAAGGAAAAGGGAAATAAGGTAATGAAAAAAGAATCAAAGGGAAAGACAAAGAAGGCGGCCAAGAAAACTTATAAAATGGACAAGAAGGCCATAAAAGATAAGTAAATTTCAGCTTTCACCCACGTCATTTTTGCATGGGTGCCTGACTTCCGTTCTGCATTTTATTTGATTACCCGTCTTCACAGACGGGATTTTTATTCAACAAATATTAAGACGGTTTAGTCATTTTATTTTATTATTCATTTCTAAATAATTTTTTTTGAAATATTGATTTGCTTTTCTGAAAAGCCATAAATATTATTTATTAATTGAATTAACGCTTGTACCAGCTTGATTGGCAATCTTCACACTGCTGTGGACAAAATTTAGGTAAGGTTTTTTTGGTATCACTTATATTACATAAATAATCATGTATTATAGCGAAGCATCTCACCAATTTAAATTTGATTTTTCGGGAAAAAAGGACGATCCTATATTATACAAATAGAATTTCGTACTTCTACATTTTTGAAACGCGCTGGGTGGCAAAAGTAATTCGCTAATCAATTGTAAGAAAAGAAATTGTAATGAAAATAGAAATTGACGACCAAACTATAACTACGATTGGAGTTGTATTTTGCTTGTTAATTATTGAATGTCTTATGCCCGTATTCAAAGTTAATTACGTAATCAATATATGCGTTGATATTGCTCTTTGCATTATTTTCAATATTTATAATTATAAACGATTTAGTAAGTTTCAAACTAATAGAGATTTGCAGCTAACGAACAGGAGACTAGCCTTTGCACTGGTCGCGATTAACCTTCCATTTCTTATCGGTATCATTGCCTTATTCCTAACCCGCTAACATTACAGGTTATTGTTGCTCATGCAAATGAAAGGTAATTTTTCTTTAAATAAAATTGGCCAACAGGCAAAATATTGAACGAAGCCTTGGAAAATATTTACAGCTTTTTTATATGAATTGTAAACCCGCCACCGCCTGCAATTTTAATTTCCAAATTGTCTCCTTTTGACAAACTTCTTTTTTCGATGTTGATATGATTTGGATTTTTATTTGCATCGTCAGCATCTGTATAAATCTCCGCTTCATATTTTCCTTCTCCTAAAAATTCTAAAGGAACTTTTAGTGCTCTTTCTTCATGATTATTAATTGCACCAACATACCAGTCATTATTCTTTCGCCGCGCTAGTAATACGTATTGGTCTACTTTGGCGTCGAGTACTTTTGTTTCATCCCATGTGGTGGGAATTTCTTTTATAAAGTCAAAGCCTGGTTGGCCCTCATAAGCGGCAGGGTAATCGCAAACCATTTGCAAATAATTTTCAAGCACTACATACATTGCCAGCATGTGGCAACGAGTTCCTAACACCAACGGCCTTGTATATTGCGCCCGGAATTTATCTTGCGGCACCGCCCTGAAACCACCCAAGTGATAATCGGTGGAACCCGCAAGCATCCTGGTAAAAGGCATATTAATATCGTGGTCGGGGTTTAGGCCCTTATCGTCCCATTTATCTACTTCATAATTCCTGGTTCCTTCACGCGTAAATTCATTGGGATATGTTCTGTTAAGGCCCGTTGGCTTATATGCTCCATGAAATTGAATGTGCAGATGATGAGCAGCCGCTTTTTGCAAAATTTCCGTTTGCATGTTAACCATTTCCTGGTCATCGCGATCCATAAAATCAACCATCATTCCTTTAAGTCCCCATTTTTCAAACACGGCAAAAGCAGTATCCAACTTTGGATACAACGCATAAAAATGAACCCAAACTCTAACATCAACACCTTCTTTTTGTGCGTAATCGCATATTTCTTTCATGTCAAGGCCCGGAACTGGCGTCGTAACATCCGCATGTGGGCCCGGTTGAAATCCAACGCCATCATCAGTGTACCACTGGTGCAATCCATATTCTACCACGGTGTGATATTCAATATGATTGCACGCGCAAAAGTCAATGTAATATTGATTAGTTACAAAATTATTCCCGGGCGCGTTTAGCGTGTCGGGCACTACATTACCGTTCCACCACGGAAAAGTTGTTTTGCCGGGTTTGATCCAACTCACATCTTTAATTTTGCATGGTTCATTGAGACTGGTAATAATATTACTTTCAATTAAAGCACCCACGCGATCGCTAATAAGCAATACACGCCACGGGCTTTTATGCGGTAAAGTTCCCTTAACTTTTACAGCCGTTTGATGTGGCAATGGCGATAATTTGCTTATGATCATGCCATCATGTTTTGATAAATACATTCCTGCATAATCTACCAGTTCAGCTTCCGTAATCGCCATGAAAATATTTCCCGGAAACTCGAACAGTGCGGGCATGTCCATCAACGTATCCGCAGTTAATTTGCTCAACGGCAAAATGCTATATTCTCCTTCATGAGAAGATGTATAATTTGGCAGCAGTAAGCCGTGTATTTTTGGATCGCCCGTTACATTGAAAGTTGTATTTTCTTCCAGCAATGTAAAAGAGGAAAAGTAACTTTGCTCCGGGAATTCATAACGGAATGCGAGGCCGTCATCAAATATCCTAACAACAAAATTTATTTTTCTAAAAGGTAATACAATTTCTTCCAATGGAATTTTTACTTCCTTAAAATGGCTATGAACTTGTTTTGCTTTTCCAGTGACTAGCTCATAGTCTTCAGTTGTGTCGCGAAAAGACGGCTTGCCAGCCTTGAGATTTTTTTCAAAATTATCGTTAGCAAATTGAAGGCCTAACGGTGAATTAGAAATAAGCGTTTTCGATTTATAAGCCACGCTGTATTTCATGACTTTATTGACCAGGCTAAAAGAGAACTTTATGTTGCCATCAGGGGAGTTAAGGATAACTTTTTTTTGTGCAATTACCGGGGAAAAGGATAATAGAAATATAATAACTAAAAATTTCGCGAATCGTTTCATAAGTGCAATTTGAAATAAAGTTAATCATGTTTACATATTCATAAATAGGTTACGTAACTATAAATCTTTTAAGTATTTTTTACTTAGAAGGCAGACTTTTATTTCAATATATACAGCTTCAAGGTTCAAGAATGTAGATAAAATTTCCCCAAGGCATTTATAGCAAACTGTTTTGATATAAAAAAGAACTGGCATGATTTTTTAAATGATAATATAAATTCTGAAATTATGAAAAGAAGAACTGTCAATTTTATTTGCATGTTATTTTTATTGTCAATTGGTTTTACATCCTGCGAGCGTCATTATTACGAGGGTAGGGGGGAAAACCGTAACGAGCGCAGGCATCACAGGGACAGAGATCATGACAATCGTGATCATCACGATGACGATCACCACGATAATAGATAACTTTTGTAAAAATAAAACGGAATATAACAGGCAGTATTTAGGTGCTTGTTATATTCCGTTAATTTTAATATACATCCGCAGTTCAGGAATAAAAAGATCTAAATCAAAAAATTATTATTCTCTTATAATACCGGCGAAAATAACCTCGCAATTTTTTCCGGCAATTGCTTAACGACTGATCTGTTACACCATTCCTTCGGGTTGATTTTTTTTGCATCTTTCAGGTCTTCAAAAAAAATATCCCTTAGTTTCCTGGAAATTTTATCATCATAAATAATAACGTTTACCTCAAAGTTTAATTCAAAGCTTCTGAAATCTGTATTCGCTGTTCCAATAATTGATAATTTGCTATCGGCAACTAACGTCTTCGCATGCACGAATCCTTTTTGATATCTATAGATTTCAACCCCGGCCACTAAAAGCTTTTCGTAATAAGATTTTGCTGCGCTGTTTACCAAAATAGAATCTCCTTTTCCAGGCACGAGAAGCTTGACAGATATTCCGCTCAACGCTGCAATTCCTAAAGCTTCGAGAATACCTTCTCCCGGAATAAAATAAGGAGTGGTTATAAATATTTCTTTCTTCGCCAGGTAGATAGCCTGCAGCATTGAATATAGGATAGATGGCTGAGAGGAATCAGGACCGCTGGCTACAACTTGCGTAAAAGCATTTTCTTTAAAATTAGTCGAGGTTAAGAAATGAAGCTTATCGATTTTCATTTTTTTTGCTGCACAAAAATTCCAATCGGTAATAAATAAAAACTGTAGATAAAAAACTCCGGGCCCATCAATCCTAACATGTGTGTCGCGCCAGAAAAGTTGGCCAGGCTTATTATTGATATATTTATCTGATACATTTATCCCTCCCGTAAAAGCTGTTTGCCCATCAATAATAATGATCTTTCTATGGTTGCGATAATTAAGCCGATTGGCCAGTAAATAAAATAATATTTTTTGAAAAGGATGTATTTCGACACCAGCATTATGCAATCTCGTTTCCATTTTTTTGTTAATAGCTGGACTTCCAAAATCGTCGTAAATAAAACGCACTTGCACTCCTTGCTTCGCTTTTTCAATAAGAATATTTTCAATCTCTTTGCCGATGTGATCTTGCTCATAAATGTAATATTCTAAATGAATGTGATGCTTCGCATCTCTTAAAGCTTGTAATACTTCCGGAAATTTTTCTTCTCCATTTACAAATATTTTTACTTTATTTCCGGCGGTGAGCGGGCTGTGTAAAAGCTTTGATAACATTGAGGCTAATTCTTTGTTATCGTCATCGGTCATCTTCTCGGGCTTAACTATTTCATCAACAAATACTCCCATATCCCTTTTCAATGACTGCAATACTTTTTCATCCTCGTCCGACTTTTTATCGTATTGTTTTCGTTTCCAATAATTAATTCCAAATATTAAATAAAATAATACGCCCGCGATTGGTAAGAAAATGCACAAAAGAAGATAGGCCATTGTCTTGGTGGTACTTCGCGTATCGTAAACCACACGGAGGCAAACAACAACTACGATTAATATGTATACAATCCCGGCAATGAAAGGCCATTTCATAATTTAATTTTTATTAATAATTACTCTTTGGGAATGTGTAACAGAAAAGAAAGATACATATTTTATGTTATGGATATTTTATACCTGCAAATGAAACAGTCGCTTTTAAATATGATGCAGTTTGCTGATCTATAAATATTTACCGGCGTAATTAAAATTGCGATATTTGTAGGTAATGGCAAATAAATCAGAAAATCCTACCCAGGTACATGAAATATTGGAGCAAGTTAATGTAGATAGTTTGCTTCAACATTCAAGGCCTTCGTGGTCATTATTTTTATCATCACTTGCCGCAGGGCTGGAAATTGGGTTCAGCATTCTGTTGATGGGTGTTCTTTTTTCTCTTTTTGAAAACAGGATCAGCGAACCAGCCATGCATATTTTGCTTTCATTAAGTTATCCACTTGGCTTTTTGTTTGTAATTATTGGAAGGGAGGAACTTTTTACAGAGCAAACAACCATAGGAATAATTCCTGTGTTGAACGGGAAAAAGACAATTTCGAGTATCCTTCGTGTTTGGGGAATTGTTCTTTCCGGAAATCTAATCGGATGTTTCGTTTTTAGTTTCATATTGGCAACATTGCCGGTGCAAATGAAAATTATCCGGCCCGAAGCCTACCAGTTTATTGCCAGGCAAATACCTCATTACTCGTGGACTTCTTTGCTGGGAAGCGCTGTTTTTGCAGGTTGGCTAATGGGCTTACTTGCGTGGCTAATTTCTTCTACAAAAGAAACGATCAGCCGCATAGTGCTTATTATATTAGTGACGTTCGTTATCGGCGTTGCAGGCTTACATCACTGTATTGTAGGTTCTGTTGAAATGTTTACGGCAATGCTTACCGGAAACGAAATCACCTTTAATAATTACCTGCATTTTATCAGCCTCGCCGTTCCGGGAAATATTATTGGCGGTGCAGTTTTTGTGGCTGCTTTAAAAGTGAGCCATAATAAAAGAGAAGATATGAAAGTGAAAGTTTAGAACATCTATCTAAGTCAAATAGAAATATTAAGTGTCTGGCACTTCGCGGTACTCATTCAATTTATGAAGTTCCAAAATGGTTGTCTTGCCGTCATAGCTTTCGCGATGCATCGGAACAAATTTGCGTTTAAATAAGATCTCATTAAAACTATAAGATGTACGCTGCTGTACAAAATTAGAAAATACCTCATCAAACCCACGGAGCGTTACATATAATTCTACATCGGCATTTTTCAAGGCTTCATCTTGCAATCTATAAAGCGGGCTGTTTGGGGGAAAAAGCCAGCTAATTCATTCAGGAATAATTGATAAGCTGTAAATGATAATCCTGGTTGGACAAGGAACAAAAATTATTAAAGATCATTTATTATCAAATGGTTTCCTATAATGATTTGTCGTAATTATTGAACATTGCTCTGCATTAACAGATTTTAATTGAATTTTTGCTATTAACCATGGATATTTGCAGGAATAATACAAAAACTTATTTATCATCATGACAAATCATCCAACTACATTATTTGATAAAGTGTGGGATACACACGTTATCAGAAA
>JBBRSV010000152.1:0-10097 GCA_038245055.1 Chitinophagales bacterium
TCTTTAAATTGGGAGTGGTAATCTTATTTAGATTACGATATGTTTCGGCAAATTTTAAAAGCCCTTCGCTTCGTCTCTTAATTGTTTCGATTCCTAGTTCAAGGTCATGCACTGCCGCAGACTTATTTGTTATATGCAGCATTGATTTTTCCAGCCGGTTTTTCAAAGTATCTGCAAGGGAAGAAATAGGAGCAACTGAATTCATGATTTCATGCGTCATAACGCTCAGCAATTTTTGCCAGGCTTTCGATTCGGTTTCATCCAACGCTTCATTTATATTTTGAAACGCAATCAGCTTAAATTTTTTTTCTCCGGTTTGAAAGGCGGTTGCTGATAATAATATTTTAAAAGAACCTTTTTCAAGATGTGCCTTAGTGATCTTACCTTCACCTGGTTTTAATGCAACAATATCTTCGTAAAGTTCATTATCGCGTTTCGCCAGGGAATGGATGGTTTTTAAATAAGGTACCTGCAACATTTTTTTCAACGATTCATTCATCCACAACACCTCGCCCGAATCGCCTTCATAGGAAAGAATGCCGGTATCTACCAATTCAAGAATTTTTTGCAGGTATTGGTATTGGGTTTCCTTTTCCTTACTAATCACTTTAAAAGTAGAATTGATTTGGTTAAACCCGTCACGCATTGTTTGCAATTCCGCCGGCGCATGTTTTACATCAAAGTATCTTGAAAAATCCCGGTAATGAATTGATTCTACAAATTGCTGCAATTCATCCTGTGCCTTATGCTGAAAGCGGTATAACTCTATCAACTGCCATGTTATTATAGGAAATATTATTACCAGGTAGACGTACCATTCATGCACCAATAAAAATGCTGCAGCAGTCAGTGTTGCAAACAAAGTGAATATTCTTATAAATACCCTCCAGCCGGTTTTTTTAAAAAGCGTATGTGGTTGCACGTTAGTAAATATTTTTTTAGGTTGCAATAACCGTGTCGCCGTATCCATATTAAACAATCATAATTTTCATAAAATACTTTTCAAGTTTACTTGCCTTTTAAATATCATATTTGCTTAGTCGCCTGTATAGTGCAGTTCTCGTAAGCCCCAATTCTTTTGCCGCCCTGCTGATGTTGCCATTATGTTTTTCAATCACGCGCAAAATTGCATTTTTTTCCAACGCACTTAAGTTAAGTTCTACCGGCACTTCATCCGGCGGCAGAGAAGTTTCAATTGGCGAAAATATTAAATCACTTGCCGATAATTCTTCGCCTTCGGACATAATTACCGCGCGTTCCATAGTGTATTGCAATTCCCTTACGTTTCCGGGAAACAAATACTGCCGCATTTTATCTAAAGCTTTTCCATCAAATACAGGTTCCGGTTTAAGATATTTATTTGCATAAATACGGGAAAAATGTTTGGCCAATAAGATAATATCTTCTTCTCTTTTACGAAGCGGCGGCACTACAATTTCCACAGTGTTTATGCGATAAATAAGGTCTTTTCTAAAGCGGTTTTCATTGGCTAATTCCGATATTGGCAAGTTGGTAGCACATATCAGCCTGATGTCGATATTAATTGGATCATTACTTCCTAACCTGGTAACCTGGCGGTTTTGTAAAACGCTTAATAATTTTACCTGTTGTTGTAAAGAAATGTTTCCTATTTCATCAAGAAACAAGGTTCCCCCATTGGCACTTTCAAATCTTCCTGCCCGGTCTTCACCGGCACCCGTGAAGGCGCCCTTTTTATGGCCAAATAATTCACTTTCAAATATTGATTCCGTTAATGCGCCAAGGTCAACTTTTACAAAAGGCTTATCAGCGCGAAGCGAATGCTGGTGAATAGCTCTCGCTATCAAATCTTTGCCGGTGCCATTTTCTCCAAGTATTAAAATGTTTGCATCGGTAGGTGCAATTTTTTCAATCTTGAAAAAAATATCATGCATCACTTCAGATTCACCAAGAAGTTCTTTGCCAATAACAGAGCCGCCTGAAGCGGGGGTCGGGCCTGGAATTTTTCCTTTTGCTTTTAAGGTTGCTTTGATGTTTTGCACCAGTTTTTCATTATGCCAAGGCTTCACCACAAAATCCGCGGCGCCTTCCTTTAATGATCTTACGGCGAGATCAATGTCTCCGTAAGCTGTGATCATAATTACTGATGCCTCTGACCCGAACTCTCTTATTTTTTTTAACCAGAATAATCCTTCGTTTCCGGTGTTGATAGAACTGTTGAAATTCATATCCAGCAGAATCAAATCAAACGTTTGTTTTGATAAAAGCCAGCGAAGATTTTCAGGATTTTTTTCTGTTACCACCTCCTTTACTTCTGTTTTTAGTAACAAGCGCACCGCCGTTAAAACATCCGTATCGTCATCAATAATTAATAAAGTAGAATTTTTAAGAAGCATAAGCTTTCAGTGTGTTTATGTTTTTTGCCGCAGCAATAATTTTATTTAATTTTTTATCCCTTTCATTCGTGATCCGTTCCAATTTATTATTTAATTTGACCTTTGAATTATCTTTCAACAATAGGCTTTAAAATAATTGCTTTCATTAAGTACCTGCAATTATACCATAAATACAAAGGCGTGGCAATTAATTTTTTATATAATTTACCTGAATTTCATTGTATCAAAAACGAACACCTCTTGTATCAGTAACGACCAATTTTTATAGTTATCATAAATGTAACCTATTGAGTATCATAATCGTCAAACAGTGGCATTGTGTTGACAGTGGTAGGGAGAAAGTAATAAGATGATTTTCTCATTTTAGTGTTAAGAGGCCACCGGTTAGGCCCGGTGACCTTCTTTTAAAAAATAAAAAAACTTAATTTTTTACCGTGGACAGAGTAATTGAAAAAAAATATTGGTCTAAAAAAAGAATATTAACGATCTCAGGAATTGTCGGCGTTGTGGCTTTGATCTTACTGAGCTATTTTTTTACATCAGGCAACAGTAAATTGAATGTAGATACAGAAAGAATTACCATCAGCACCATTACGAAAGGCACCTTCCAGGAATTTATTCCGGTAAATGGTATTGTGTTGCCGCTTACTACCATTTACCTTGATGCGGTGGAAGGTGGCCGGGTTGAAGAAAAATATGTGGACGATGGCACGATGATGAAAAAGGGGCAACCGATTTTAAGATTATCAAATACCGATTTACAACTCGGGCTTGTTACACAACAGACCAACGTTTACAATCTTTTAACCCAGATGCAGATATCGAAAAATGCTGCACAGCAAAATACCGTTAGTAAGCTAAACCAAATGACCGATGTACAGAGCCAGTTGACAGAAGCGGAACGTGTTTATAAACTGGATAAACATCTTTACGATGAAAAAGTTATTGGCTCACAGGAATTTCAACAGGCGCAAAATAATTATAACTACCTGCTTCAAAAACAAAAGCTGACAGATAAAATTCTGCAACAGGATTCAACTTCTAATGAGCAACAGGTAACGCAGGCAAGGCAATCATTTGAAGGATCTCAAAATGCATTGAATGTAATGCGGCAAAAGGTGGGCGATTTGGTGGTGAGGGCGCCGATAGATGGCCAGTTAACTTCACTGGATGCTGAAGTTGGCCAATCAAAAAATAAAGGAGAGCGCCTCGGACAAATAGACGTGCTCAGCGGTTACAAGGTAAGAGTTGATATTGACGAGCATTATATTTCACGAATATTTATTGGGCTTAAAGGACATTTTGATTTTGCAGATAAGACATATCGGCTGGTAATTAAAAAAGTATTTACCCAGGTGAATAATGGCCGCTTCCAGGTTGATATGGAATTTGTTGGCGACGTGCCAACCGGAATTCGGAGGGGCCAGACTTTACAAATCTATCTCGCGCTAAGCGATGAAACACAAGCTATCTTATTACCCAAAGGAGGTTTTTACCAGCAAACGGGTGGAAATTGGATATTTAAAGTAAGCGAAAATGGTAAAACAGCTTATAGGGTTGATATTCAATTGGGCAGGTATAATACAGATAACTATGAAGTATTGCAGGGCTTAAAACGAGGAGATAAGGTAGTTACTTCAAGTTATGAGAATTATGGAACTATGCAGGAACTGGTTCTACAGAAGTAGACGGAGAGCGCTGTTAGATAAAGAAGTGAAGAGACGCAACTAAAAAATTGTAACCCCCAGTTTTGCCCTGATGTAAGAAAGCGCATCGATCAAAACTGAATAAATATTACTGTTATGAAAAAGAAAATCTTATTTAAATTGTTCGCAATTACATTGCTTTGCCTTTCGTCGTTGCTCATCAAAAGTGAAAATTCTTTTTCTTCAGTAAAGTCTGCCTGCATTTTTAAATGCAAAGAAGTAAAGACATCATTTTTTGATGACACAAATTCCAGCCCGTTGCATTATGAAGATGGGTTCATTATAAAAATTTGACAAAGTAAAAGATTCAAAAAATAAAAAATAAAACGATGATTAAAATTTCTGAACTCGAAAAAATTTACCGCACGGAAGAAGTTGAAACTGTGGCGTTGAATAAGTTATCATTTGAAGTTAAGGATGGAGAATTTGTTGCCGTTATGGGGCCATCGGGTTGTGGCAAATCAACTTTGTTGAATATTGTTGGATTACTTGACGACCCTGATGATGGAAGTTTTTTATTTAATGGTATAGAGGTAGCCGATTTCAATGAGCGTAAAAGAGCTGATCTGCGTAAGCGCAATATTGGCTTCGTGTTTCAAAGCTTTAATCTTATTGATGAATTAACCGTTTTTGAAAACGTGGAACTTCCCCTGATTTACCTTGGCGTAAAAAGCGATGAAAGAAAGCAACGGGTAGAAAAAGTATTGGATAAAATGCAGATTATGCATCGTCGAAACCATTATCCTCAACAGCTGAGTGGCGGCCAGCAACAGCGTGTGGCCGTTGCCAGGGCCGTGGTAAATAATCCTAAATTAATTCTTGCCGATGAGCCGACTGGTAACCTGGATTCTTCAAATGGAAACGAGGTGATGCAATTACTAACTGAACTTAATGAGCAGGGCACTACAATAATTATGGTAACACATAGCGAACATGACGCAAGATATAGCCACCGCATTATTCGCATGCTTGATGGTCAAACCGTTACTGAAAATATTTTGATTTAAGAATTATTACACTTCGTTCGGGCAGTAAAATGTCCCGGTAATAATTACGATATAGTTAGAGAAAATTTTGCGTGGAGATTGAGAACTGAATAGAAATTTCAGCTTTCCTTTGAAAAGCAATTTTTCTTTAAATAAGTTTATTTAGCAGCCGGAATATCGCCCCAGTTTTCGCCCCTTTTTATTCTAAAAATTTGTGTATCGGTTACTTTAAAGCGCTTCACAAGATCCTTTACAGGCTTGCCTTCGTTGAGTAATTTTTTCAGAATCTTTACTTTATTTTCGGTAAGCTTTAGAATTCCTGAATTTGTTCTTCGTCTATGCCTTCGCTCGAGTTTATCCTTAATTACGTGCGGACTACTTTTTTGATGTTCATAGTTTTCATCGGTTGTCATCCATTTCAAATTCGAAGCTTCGTTATTTAATTTATCATGATCAAGATGGGCAACAATAGTTTGGCGCTTAGTTGGCTTTTTAAGAAAGTATGTTGCTACCAACCTGTGCACAAGTGTATGGTAATTTATAGTGCGGTCTTTTAAATCGTCCTGAAATTTTTTGCTCAAATTCTTTTTAAAGCTTTTGAGTAAAATAGACGTTTCATTTATTGTTTTTTTAGTTTCATTTTGTTCCTTTAAGGCTTTTAATTTCCGTGAAAGTTTCAGGGATTGTCTAAGTAAAAAATCAAATCGCTTTTGAATCTTCTCATCTCTCGGTGTATAAAGTTTTAACCTGATGATGCGGTAACCGTTAATCATCGATCCCTTTAAAATATTACCATTAGAAATCTTATTGAAAGTTCTTAATCGTCCCAAATTTGAAACCTCCAAACGGAATTCATTCGTAAATTTAAAATCAAACTTTACAACTTTCCATTGTTCGGCCGAAGTATTCTTTGCCATGTTGATATAATGTTGAACTGGAAAGTTAGGAACAATTGACGATCATCAAAAATATGCGTTACAGAATTACACCTATCGCGTTTAAGAATAAGGCTTTGTTGTAATTAAATTATCAAAAAAATTGCTTTACAAATAAGCAGCTTAAGTGAAGGCGGTGAAATTATTTATTTAAATAAACGTAGCTGAAATAAGTTGTTGGGGTTATAAGTTGCCCGTTTATTTTGTAAGAAGTGATCGGGTTTATACATCCCACTTTACCCAGCCCGGCGTTAGTAGTTTGAATTTTTTCAACCACATCGCTTATTTTAAAAAGCTTGTTTGCTTTAGGAATAAATATTTCATAATCGTAGATGCTGGTGATAATATTATATTGATCGATGTTTTGTAAAAGGAGCGTTGTGTCATTCATTCGCTGAAAATTTGCGTTAGCGCTGGTCAGCAAAAAAGTATCTTTCAAGGTAGTGAAATTTGTAGCTTTTGAAAATCTACGCACAACAACTGTATCGGTTTCAGCTTGTGAAAATGAAACCAATGCAGGAATGGAATTTGCCATTTGGCATGGTTGCCTGGCGCAAGATATTAAAAAGAATATTCCTAGCAATCCAGGTAAAATGTTTTTCAGTTGTAGCATAAAATTGTATAATTAATAGCTCCGCAAAGGTTTTATGAAATTAGATAATAAACACAATAGTTTGCAATTACCAAATCAGTTTTACGTACGCTGCCGAACAAGAAACCGTTAGTGGTGGTATACTTAATTTTCTGCACTGCTTGCTTTACGTTTAAGGCTTTTCCAACATTGCAAAAACGTTATTTAAAATAAGCCATCTTCTCGCTCGTCTACAATAATATTGCAACGCTGAAAAATATTTTGCCAAAAAAAATCAATAAATTAAATGATTTTAAAGAAAAGAAGCAGCGGAAAGAAGAAACTAATTTTCGGAATTCTTAAAATATATTTGTGAAAAGTGGGCTGAACAAAATTTCTTAATTTTTCCATCCAAATATTTCGAGCTGCTTAATGTCCAAAAAGTATTTGCATAATTGTTATTAAGTCATAAAATGAAAAAGAAGCGCAGCATACTTTCTTTACTTAAACCTTATGTGGGCATCATTATCCTGCTCATCGTTTTTACGGTTTTTAGCAATGCAATAAATTTATTGATCCCAAAAATTATTTCCAAAAGTATTGATGCTTTTAGCAGTGGCTCTTTTGTATATAAGCCACTAATTATCCAGTTTTCTTTGGCGGTTACGTTTATTTTTATATTCAGTTATATACAAAGTGTAATTCAAACTTATGCTTCCGAAAAGGTTGCCAGGGATTTAAGAACGAAGCTTGCCCATAAAATATCCAGGCAATCCTTTGCATTTATAGAACGGGTAAATCCGTCAAAATTACTTACCAATCTAACGGCGGATGTAGACTCGATAAAGTTATTTATTTCGCAGGCAATTGCGTCTATTATTTCATCCATTTTTATCATTATAGGCGCAAGTATTTTAATGATATCGATTAACTGGAAACTTGCGCTATGTGTAATTGCTATTATACCAATTATTGGAATTACATTTTTTATTGTACTCAGAAAAGTGCGGGCATTGTTTATGCAAAGCAGGGCTGTTATCGATTGGCTGAATAAGGTGATTAATGAAAGTATATTGGGCGCGGCGATAATTCGCGTCGTCAATTCACAACAACTCGAGTACAATAAATTTTTGGAAGCCAATACCAAAGCCAAAGATTTTGGATTGAAAATACTTTATCTTTTTGCCGGCCTCATCCCGGTAATTACTTTTACCGCTAACATGGCCGGCCTTTCAATACTTGCCCTGGGCGGGCATTTTGTAATTACAGGAAGTATGAGCCTGGGAAATTTTGCCGCGTTCAACAGTTATGTTTCAATGCTTATTTTTCCTATTTTGATTATAGGATTTATGAGCAACGTTATAGCTCAAGCCACAGCTTCCTATGAGCGCATAAGTACCATAGTTGAAACACCGGACCCAGCGGAATCAGGAAACTTGTTTCAGGGCATGAATGGTGAAATTGAATTGCAAAATGTAAATATGGTTTACGGCCAGGTGCCTGTATTAAAAGATATTTCTTTTAAAGTAGAATCCGGATCAAAGGTTGCAGTCATCGGGCCTACCGCAGCCGGCAAAACGCAGTTATTGTATTTGTTAACCGGCTTAATGATGCCGACTTCAGGTTCGATAAAATTTGATGAACATTCAATTGAAGATTATAACAGTGAATCTTTTCACCGGCAGGTTGGCTTTGTTTTCCAGGATAGTATTATTTTCAATATGAGTATAAGAGAGAACATTGCGTTCAGCGATACCGTCACAGATGAGTCATTAAAAAAAGCAATTGAAACTGCCGAGCTCAACGATTTTGTTGATTCGCTGCCTGGCAAATTAAGTACTGTTGTGTCGGAGCGTGGTTCCAGTTTATCTGGCGGACAAAAGCAGCGCATTATGCTGGCGCGTGCATTAGCGTTAGATCCAAAAATTCTTTTACTAGACGATTTTACAGCTCGTGTTGATAATAATACCGAAAAGAAAATACTTGAAAATATTCAACTAAATTATCCGGGCTTAACATTGATTTCAATTACACAAAAAATTGCTTCTGTTGAAAATTATGATCAGATCATTTTGTTAATGCAGGGTGAGCTTATCGCTATCGGCAAGCATGAAGCGTTGCTTAACACAAGCCCTGAGTATGTTCAATTGCTTAACTCACAAAAAAGTACCAGCAACTATGAACTACAATCTTAATAAACTTTTGGAGGAGAAAGAGAAGAAGTCAACCTTCTCTTCGCTAAAAAGCCTGTTGCAACTTATTGCGCATGAAAAGCGAAATTTATTGTTGGCCTTGTTCGCTATCCTGGTTAATTCAACCCTTAATTTATTGGGACCATTATTAATAGGGCATGCGATTGATAAATATGTACAGCACAAAATCTATCATGGCGTTCTTGTTTATTCGGGCATTTTATTATCGTTGTATTTGGTTGGATTATTTGCAAGTTATTTTCAAACAAAACTTATGGGAAGTATTGGACAGCGGATGTTGTTTACTTTACGCAATACCATATTTAAGAAACTACAATCGTTGCCTGTTGCATTTTTTAATGCAAATAAAGCGGGTGATCTCATATCAAGGGTTAACAATGATACTGACAAACTGAATACTTTTTTTTCGCAATCATTGATGCAGTTTATTGGAAGCATCGCCACGATGACGGGAGCTGGTATTTTTCTTTTATTGATCAACATTAAACTCGGTATGGCTGCTCTCGTCCCAGCATTAATTATTTTAATTTTTACGCAGATTGTTTCACCATGGGTGAAGAAAAAAAATGCTTTAAACCTTGCAAGTGTTGGAGGCCTGAGTGCAGAAATTCAGGAAAGCCTTAATAATTTTAAAGTAATTGTTGCGTTTGATCGCCGGGATTATTTCAGGAAACGATTTAACGAAGCCAATCTTCATAATTATAAAACCGCCATAGGCGCAGGTTTGGTGAATAATATTTTTTTACCAATCTATAGTTTCTTTTCAGGCTTTGCTCAACTAACGGTATTGGCATATGGAATTTATCTTATTTCAATTGGAAATTTTTCGGTTGGCTTATTGGTAAGTTACCTTGGCTATGCTACTTATTTTTATAATCCACTTAGGCAACTCGCATCTTTGTGGACAACATTCCAGGTGGCTATGGCCGGCTGGGACAGGATTACGAAAATTCTATCAATGGATTCAGATATAAGTGTTGTAGAAAATAGCAAACCAAAATCAAACGGTAGCCTTTTAGAATTTAAAGACGTACATTTTAGTTACGAAGTCGGTAAAGAGATTTTGCATAATATTTCTCTTAAATTGGAAAGAGGAAAAACGTATGCATTTGTTGGCCCGACAGGTGGCGGCAAAACCACAACTGCTTCTATCATTTCAAGATTATACGATCCCACAGAAGGTACAGTTTTGCTTGATGGCATTGATATTCGTTCTTATTCGCCGGAAGAACGCTCAAAAAAGATTGGCTTCATTTTACAGGAACCTTTTTTATTTACAGGCACGATAAAAGAAAATATAATTTATGGAAA
>JBBRSV010000153.1:0-9916 GCA_038245055.1 Chitinophagales bacterium
GCCTGTATTAAACTCTAGGAACGAAGTGAGCATACAAAATATAAAGGCGGATATTGAAAATATTGATTTTGGTGCGGAAGAGTTAGATGGAATATACATTCTGATAAAATTTTTTTAAGTTTTCCTTCACTAAATTAACTGGCGGCTTTACCATTGCTTTAGAAATCTTCTGTTAATTTCATTGCATCATTAAGCAAGTGGCATTTTAAAATATGGCCATTGTTTTTAATAAATCAAATCGCATTCTGCCTATAAGAACAGTTTTTACTTTAAACTACATCACCAGGCAAGAAATTTTACTACATAAAAATTTAAGGAAATATTGTGTTTGATATAAGTAGATGTATGCACTTTTTTGTGTCGAATGAACCATTGACCACCAATCAAACTAAAAGAACAACCCATGAGCATTACCACCAAACCCACGTTCTGGCAGCGTTCCGGAGTGCAGAGTTGGTTTCTTAAGAAAGAAACCGGTTTCACGGAAACCGCTTCGATGACGCCGGATCTTGTCTATAAATATATTATAGAAAAATTTCGGAATTCTATAAATGAGCTTTCATTCGCCGACCGTATTATATTTTATCATGAATATATTATCTGTTTCAGTCCTCCTGATTATAATAAGTTCATGGATAATAACCGGGGAATATTCTCATTGATTATTAAAGAATCTGTAAAAGCGTTCTATAATATTTTACAGGAATACAGGCAAAAAGGAAAAAATGTTACTGCCTCGGCTAACAAATGGGTATTCCGTTTTGTTTCCCACCCCGACTATGAAAAAGGAGATAAGAGTTTTATCGGAAAACTTTTGCCCGGTAATGTTTTACAGAAAGAAGAAAACCTGCGGGTAACTTTTATCCCGCGCCAAACAGGTATAGCAGAAACATTTGATATTGCAGATGAAATATTAAAGGACTTTACTTATTACAGCGATGGCTATTACGAAATTCCGTGGCAGGATAGTTTAGTATTGGGGGATATAATTGACGCCAGCAAACCAAAATATTTTGCGCGGCTGGAAGCAACCCTGCCGGAAAAAGAATTCGCCGGCAAAAAATTGGAATACCTGGTTAAAGATGAAGATTTTCTTGTGGCCGGGATTGATGAGAAGCCAGGACAGCCGGGAATTTTCCGTATTCCTTCTGAATGGGTATCCACACCGCATCTTTCCGTTCGTTATGATAAGTCTACTGATAAATTCTTCCTTGCTTCTTTTGGTGAGAAAACGATTGTAAATGAGAACGAGATAAAAAATAGCTATAAGGAGGCGCCTCTTTGGACGGATCTTCCCATGAACTCCCGGATTGTATTGAATGGAATTGTATCGATCAACATTTTCAAAGCATAGCATGGATAAAATATTAGCGATAGGTTTATTGGTGATCAGCATTGTATTATTGATAGCACATTTTTCTGACATTAAGCAAACGCACAAAAATGGCTGACTATTTTTATGGCATAACGGATAAGGGTAAACGCCGGCAAAAAAATGAGGACACTTTTTTTGCCCGGGAAACTGTTAATAAGCAATTTCTTATAGCCGGTGTTATTGATGGCGTTGGCGGTTACGAGGGCGGAGATGTTGCCGCCGGAATCGCCCGCACAATTATTATGAATCGCCTGGAAACCGTTTCGGAAAATGTAATTGGCGCGCTTCGCCATGCTATCATTGCTGCCAATGCAAAAATAAACGAGGAAAAAAAGGAAGCAGGTATGAATGAACGAATGGCTTGTGTACTAACCTGCGTGGTGGTGGATATTAAAAATAATAAGTGCTGGTATGCGCACGTGGGCGATACAAGGATTTACTTGTTGAGAGATCATTCTCTTGTTAAGATATCTAAAGATCATTCGGTTGTAGGCTTTTTGGAAGAATCCGGGCGGATATCTGAAGAGGAAGCCATGCGGCATCCGAGACGCAACGAGATCAATAAGGCGCTGGGGTTTGAAGAAGACATCACCACACCGGAAGATTTTATTGAAACGGGTGAATCGCCATTTCTTCCCGGAGATCTGCTGCTTTTGTGCAGTGATGGCCTAACGGACATGGTCAGTTCGTCTGCCATTATGCAAATATTAACTTCCAAAAGAAATCTTACATCAAGAGCAAAGGCTTTGGTTGACGCGGCAAATGATTCCGGCGGAAATGATAACATAACAGCGGTGCTTGTTGAAAATAATAATTGGCCGAAACAAAAACATGAACCCACTCCCGTTGAAAGGAAAAAGAATGAAACCGTAGAGCCCTTCACTACAAATGAGGGCTCCCCGCTACAAAAAGTTATTCCTTCGAAAAAGAGGGGCCGTAATGCCGGCGCTTTTTTAGTCATTCTTCTTGTTGGTATGGTAGCTGTTTTTCTAACGGTAGCTTTTCAAAGAAGTAAAAAGCAAGCAATTGCCAACACGACTCCGTTACAAATTCAAAAGAAATTAAATGAACAAATGATCCAATTGGTGGCGCATTTAAATGATTCATCAAAAGCCTATGCATTGTCGCCCGGAGAGGTGATCACTGGCTTTACTGAAGCATTAGTAATCAATAAAGATAGTTTCCACCTGGTGGGTAATGGCGCAACATTCAAGGCCGAAAATTTGAACAAAGCGCCGGCACTCATAATCAGCTCAACGGCCAGGCATATAATCCTCGATAGCCTGGTATTTGAAAATTTCGATGTGGGTGT
Source organism: Chitinophagales bacterium (assembly GCA_038245055.1). Taxonomy (GTDB): domain Bacteria; phylum Bacteroidota; class Bacteroidia; order Chitinophagales; family Chitinophagaceae; genus Ginsengibacter. The sequence continues at coordinate 2,688 of JBBRSV010000153.1, forward strand.
TGTGGTTCAAAAGAATAATATAACGTTCAGGCATGTTCGCTTTATTAATTGCCGCGTACCTGTTCAGTATTTGTTATCATTTCGGGATTCAGTTGTATCCGGCAGATTTAAAGATTCAATATTTATCACGCAATCAAAAGTCAAATAATCTATGTCAAATTCCGGTGCATGGTTTAGGAACAGAAAAGCGGAACGCATTTGCTTACTGCTCATCGGTATCATTATGGCCTTGCTTTTTTGGAAATTGTTTACTGTGCTGCAACGTGATTTTGCCGAAGTAGATGTCCGTATTGATAATGGCACAATGATAAACCTGAATTCCGGTAAACCTGGTGAAGCAATGGCTGGAGTATTGAAAAACGGAAAGTATTTCGAAGATCCAAAGGACATAGCATTTATTGCTGCAACTGTAGCGGCGGCAAAGGTTCCCGGTTCCATTATAGATAATATCGGCACATTAAATAAGAAGCAATATTTCGTGAACGCCGATGAAGCTTTTTTAAAAGGCGGAAAATCATTCAAAAGGCGCGTGGAATTATCAAGGGATCTGTTGGGTTTTTCGGGTTCCGATTCCATTTCATTTGAAAAGGAAAAAAAACATAATTTAAATGTTCCTGCACAAACAAACCTGGACTTAGGAACGGATAATATTACAGGAACTGTCAAGCAAGGCGACCAGCCTGCTTTCGGAGTGTTATTGAGATTGAGAATGCTCGTGCCGCAAGACAGCAGTAACCCAACAGGCGGGGACGATGAAAAAAATATTATAAAGTTTAAAAACGGCGTCAGAACAACATTCATCCACGACGCCGCTAAAAATCTTCAACTGCTTTCATTTATTGCGTATGCCCGTACCGACGCTACAGGAAAATATAGCTTTTCCGGCCTGCAAACCAACAAGTCGTATGAAATAATTCCTTTGCATTCCGGTTATGAGTTTGGACGATCAAGAGGAATTGAAAAGCTACGAGGCAGTGCAACATTTAATTTTGTCGAATCGCCACACATGATGAGGCTTTTTTCAACAAAAGATTTTAATACGCTTAAAAAAGAAAAAGCGTTTATTGTAAGAACGCCGGCAGAAGTAATAGATTGGTTCCACATAATAGTGATAACATTTTTCGCTTCGTTCCTTTTGTTGCACCTGGTCTTTTCTTTCCGCTCGCCGGGTACAGACCAATTGTTACTGCCCGTTATTATGATATTGACAGGTCTGTCTTTTATAACTTTATTCAGCCTGCAGGATCCTTTACGGGACCGCTTTTTGGTGAAAAGCACCTTTATTTATTTCTGCATCGGCATGGCATCCATATTGGTGTTCCAGTTTATCAATCTGAAAAAATTCACTCCTGATTCCGGCCTTTTCCGCCTATTTATTTTTAAAAACGAAAGAAAGGCGGCGAATGGATGGCCCTGGGCGCTGGCAGCAATGGGATTGTTATGCCTCACCATCTTATTTGGTAGCGGCCCTGAGGGAAGCGGAGTTAAAGTAAATCTTTTTGGGTTTCAACCGAGTGAGATCGTAAAATATATGGTCATACTTTTCCTGGGGGGTTTTTTTGCCACCAATGAAAAGTTTATTTCAGAATATCCCACTTTTAAAAAGCGGTTATCTTTTTTTGTATTTGCGGTAAATGCAATTGTCGCTACTATTTTGTTGTTCTTCGTAATTGGTGATCTTGGTCCGGCGATTATTTGCTGCTTTACATTTATTATACTTTTCTCTTTTTCGCGCGGCGATTTTACGGAGGTAGTGGGCGCCATGATTTTGTATGCCCTGGCAACCTGGATCTTTAAAAATCCCTGGATTGCAACCGGCATTACGGTGACAGCACTTGTTCTCTATATGCTGGTAGGAAAAAAGAAACTCAGCGAATCATCTGTGATGGCGTTGGTGGTGGTAAGTGGCTTTTTATTACTTGATCAAATTCCGGTGCTGGCTAAAGTAATACCCGGTCCGATGGAAAGACTCGTAGACAGGAAAGCAATATGGTCAGATCCGTGGAACAACCAGGTGTATGGTGGCGACCAGGTGGCAAATGGTATTTGGGCTATTTCCACCGGTGGCATAACAGGCCAGGGCGCAGGAGAAGGTTTTGCGCGCACTATTCCCGAGGCTCATACAGATATGATTCTTCCTGCTATTGGTGAAGAATTTGGATGGGCTGGCATCACGTGTATTTTCATCTTATTTTTAGTATTTCTTCATCGGTCAATTATTATTGGCAGGCAGGCAGGGGCGCCCTTTTTATTTTATTTGTGTGCCGGCGTTGGCATCGGAATATTTGTACAATTTTTATTAATTGCCGGTGGTTCTACCGGGGCTCTTCCACTGTCGGGAGTAGCGCTGCCTTTTACCAGTTATGGCGGAACATCATTGCTCTGTAGTATGATAGCAGCGGGGTTTTTATTGGGCGTATCCCGTTTTAACGGGTCGCAGGCGCAGATGAAATATATTGCTCAACGCCAGGATAAAAACCTCATACCCGCCTTGCTGGCAGCTTGTGCGGCTATTTTCCTGCTCATCGCAAATGTCTCAGGTTTTACTTTCAACCGAAATAAATGGATTGTAGAACCCGCACTAGTGGCCGATCGCAGCGGTGCCCGAATGTACAGTTACAATCCTAGGATCAACATTTTAATGAATCGCTTACAGGCAGGCAATGTGTTTGACAGGAATGGCCGGTTGCTGGCATCAAGCGATGCCAAACTGGTGCAAGATCAAAAAGATTCGCTGGAAGCTCTTGGAATACCCGCAGAAAATATTGAATCACTTTCGTATAAAAGACAAGACCGGTATTATCCTTTTGGCGAATACATGTTTTTCTGGACAGGCGATGCAAACACCGGAATTTTTTCCGGCGGAAACAATGGATATTTTGCAGAGTATGCACATGCTGCTGAACTCAGGGGATTTCCGGCACCCATTGTTAAATACCAGGTTAGCGCAGATCGCTTTCGCCCGGAGAAATTTTTACCAATAAGCGGAACCGAGATGACGGTAACCAAACGGGATTACAGTGCTCTTGCAGAGCTGCTGACCAAAGGCATAAACAGCAATGAAGTTGCAGCGTTTAAGAAACGAAACAGGGATGTAACACTCACCCTGGATGCTGCCTTACAAACAAAAATTGAGTTGGCTTTACAGAAGGATGATAGTATGAATACGAAGAGGATTTCTGTAGTTGTAATGGAAGATAATACCGGTGACGTGCTCGCTTCATCTTGCTGGCCGCTGCCTCCTGTAAATGATTGGGAACGCCTGAGCCTATCAGAAAATGACATCAATAAATTACCAGGCTGGAATGTAAATTCGGACATTGGATTTACATATGCTACGCAGCCAGGCTCTACCGCAAAGCTTGTTACGGCAATGGCGGCTTTTAATAAACTGGGAGCTTCTGTAGCAAAGAAAACCATAAGGATTTACCCAAAAGATTTGATCAGGGTTACTGGTCCTGAACCGGACGAAGCCGGATTAATTAATATCGAAAAGGCCATAGTAAAATCGAATAATTCATTTTTTATTCGCCTGGCTAATGAAGAACAACTGCAGGAAGAAATGGCTACTTTATACATGCAATCCGGCATGTTCCTCCATGGAGTTGGCGGATATTATTTTGATAATGATAACACCAATATTACGCAGCAGGAAAAGTGGAGAGACCTTTGGAGAGAAACAGAATTCAAGAGCCTGCGCCGTTATGATCCCAATAACATTCATCGCACAAGAGCGATTGGTGTTTCCGGTATGGCATGGGGACAAGGGGAATTGGTAGCAACTCCCGCTTCTGTAGCGCGCGTGGCTTCGGGCATTGCAAACAATGGCGTTATGGTACCTTCCCGGTATGTATTGAATATAAACGGAAATGCGATGAATATTAAACAAGGCATTGCAATTGCAAGGGATTCTGTGTACGCACAATACCTCTCCACTTATATGAAAGAACAAAGTGCACCAAAAAGAAGCCAGTTGGGAATTTTAGTTGCAGGTAAAACAGGTACACCGGAAAGAATTTTAAAAGGTGAAAGCATTAATGATGGCTGGTATGTCTTTTTTGCGCCCGAAGCAACAGGTACGGGTCACCTGGTAGTTTGCATACGAATTGAGGGAACGAAAGGATCAAGTGATGCAGTACGGCTGGCAGGCAAACACATCATACCCTTATTATTAGCAGGTAATTATATAAAAAGTTTCGATCCTTTGAAGAAGGCAGCAACGCCAGTAGATAATAGCAATGAATTAACGATGCGTCATCCGGGTGAGGGTGGAAATTAAATTATTAAAATGTAGATCAATATGTTCAATTTATTTAAAGAGCGCTCACATGACGTAAAAGGTATTCGCAATATTTTATTGCAAGCTATTAAAGAAAGATTGCAAAGAGCACAAGGTGGTGAAGGTGCCAATATAATGGGCGTTTATCTTTTTATCAATTGCAGTGAGGCAGAAAAGCATTTGTATGAGGCAGCCGTTTTTTCAAACCTCCCGGGAAAATTTAAAGTGGAGGAAGTGCAAAAAATTGCAGATGATTACGCAATTACCTTATCGCCTTCTTTCAAATTTGAAATAGCCTTTACTGATAAATTTCCGCCGCAGGCAGACTTAATAAAAGATATCAACGCAGCAGTTTTTATCTCAACAAAAAGATCTGGCCTCAGCAATAAAAAGAACCGTGCCTTTATAAAAGTCCTTCATGGAGAAGCGGAGAGTGAAACATACTTGCTCGATTCAACAACCGGCAGAATTAATATAGGCCGTGAGGCAAGGGTGCAGGCAACCGGAAATTATGTAAGAAAAAATGCTATCGCCTTTAAGCCCAGTGAAAAAAACCGGTCTGTCAGCAGGCAACATGCGCACATAGAGTGGGAGCCCGATAGCAATTCATTCTTGGTTTTTGCAGATGAAGGAGGTATTCCACCAAACAACAAAATGAAAGTGCGCACACCGGAAGGGATTTTGATAAAAATGCAGGCAATCGAAGTAGGCCATCGCTTGCAGGAAGGAGACCAGGTAATCTTGGGCGACATGGCAGTACTTGAATTCACTTATTCGGGAGAAGATTAATTATGGCAAAAATTTTTACTATAACAGAAGGATTAGAAAACCTTGGTGCATTAAAATCAGGAGGACAGGGTTCTGTTTACAAGGCAAGAAAAACAGGAGAAATTATAACGGCGATCAAAATTCTTCCTACACCTATCGCCAGCGAGAGTGAGGACGATAAGCATTTCATTTCTTTTCAAAATGAAGTGCAGAAACTGAAAAAGGTAAACGAGATTCCTAACCCGAATGTAGTAAGCATCATTGCTTCCGGCATTACAAGTTCTGGCAATCTTCCTTATATAGAAATGGAATATATTGAAGGCCCGGATCTTGGTGAATTGCTGAAGCCCCCGTATGACCCAGTTTTTACGGTGAAAGAAACCATTAAAGTTGCCGACCAGTTAGCTAACGCGCTTGCACATTGCCACCGCGCCAACATTAAACACGGAGATGTAAAAAGCAATAACGTAAAGTTTAGCCAGCGCAGCGGCAATTATATTTTGCTGGACTTTGGTTTATCTGTAATGTCGGATGAACAAAGACGTACCAGCATCCGCTATGCAGGCGCCATAGAATTTATGGCGCCGGAACAAAGTTCCGGGGAAACGCTCACTGAAACCGATGTGTATAGCTTCGGAATTATATTGTTTGAATTACTTGCAGGAACGGTTCCATTCCCATTGATGAATAAAGGTGAAATGGCCCGCAATGCGGTGATGGTAGCACACATGGAAACGCTGCCGCCGGATGTGATTTCCCTTCGTCGCCAGGCAATACCAGGCTCGTGGAGCAACGAAAAACAACAGCGGGAAATGGAGGTGCCGGTATGGCTGTTAAGCATGATCTATAAATGCCTCGAAAAAGATCCCGCGAAGCGATTCAGGAATGGCAGCGACTTACAAGAATTTATTCATTTAGGCACTATAGCTGAAGAAAGGAAAAAAGGCATCCCCAGTCCTACAGGAGAATCAGCAAAAGCGCTGGTAGATGAATCGATATTGCGAAAAGAAATAATTGCGCTGCAAACACATATTGCAGAGAAAGAAGAGTTACTAAAAGATTTGCAATACCAGGTAGATACACGGGACAGGGAGTTAATTGAAGCCCAACACGCGGCATCTAAACGGAAAGGAGTATCGGGAACCCTGTTTTTTTTGGTGTTGATCATTGCCCTTGGCCTTGCTGGTTATGCAGCCTATGATAGATTTTATCTTCCCGTTAAAAGGATCCCGGCAGATACTGTTTTACAAAGCAATAACGAAGAGCCAAAAATGGAAGACTCAAGTACGATCATCACCGATAAACCTATAAAAAAAGTAAGGGGCAAAATAAAAAAGAACAGCAATATGCTGCCGGTGCCGGCAAGTCATAAGCCCCGCAGAATATTGGCGCCAGGTGCAGATTCAACATCCGAAAAGCATCATTTCCGTTCCGGAAATAAATATACCATTCTTCACACTACCTATTTTTACGACTCTCCTGACAAGAGCCAGCGGAGCGAAGTTTATTTAACCCCCGGCGACGCCACACTTACTTTAACAGATGAGTTCGGCGACTTTCGCTACGCAGTATTTATAGATGAAGATGGGAAAAAGATAAAAGGGTGGCTGCTGAAAAAAGACTTTGAGCCGGCAAGTGATTATTGATTTTGCTTGAAGCAACCCAGGATAGAAAGTTGATTTTATAAGAATTGAAACGGGGCACAATGCGCAAAACTAAAGTAGCGGAGCGTTACCAGGCAATAATTCAATGCAGCAGCAGAGAAAGTCTATCTGATCACGGTAACGGTTCCTCTTTGCTGTAGGGGTTCATTTTGCAATAAAGCATAATTAACTACATATAAGAAGATTCCCGGGTCAACTTTTTCATTTTTGTACATTCCGTTCCATCCCCTGTTTATATCATTGGTACTGAATACAAGCTGTCCCCACCTGTTGTATATCCGTAAATCAAAATTCCGTAGGCCAATGTATTTGCATTGCGGAGTTGCTTTAAATATATCATTTAAGCCATCGTCGTTGGGCGTAAATGCAGAGGGAATAAACAAACGACAAGTCTCACATCCACGTACCGTTATATTTATTGAATCTTTTTTTACACAACCATATTCATCCGTAAGCCGCACCCAATACAGCCCTGATGTATCAACCTGCTGCGTATCATCTGTACTTCCATTTTGCCA
>JBBRSV010000154.1:0-9717 GCA_038245055.1 Chitinophagales bacterium
CAATAACAGGAAATTAAAAATCTGCATTTTTTGGAAACCTCGGGAAAGGAATTACATCACGGATATTTGTCATGCCTGTTACAAATTGTATTAATCGCTCAAAGCCAAGCCCAAAGCCAGCATGCGGGCAAGTACCAAATTTTCGGGTATCCAGGTACCAGGATAACTCCTCTACAGGAATATTCATTTCTATCATTCTTTCTTCGAGCTTTTCAAGTCGCTCTTCTCTTTGAGAACCACCAACAATTTCTCCAATTCCGGGGGCTAAAATATCCATGGCTGCCACCGTTTTTCCATCGTCGTTTTGGCGCATGTAAAAGGCTTTAATTTCCTTTGGATAATTAGTTAGAATTACGGGCTTTTTAAAATGTTTTTCTACAAGATAACGTTCATGCTCACTTTGCAGGTCTACGCCCCATTTATCAATTAGAAAGTGAAATTTCTTCTTTTTATTATGGTTGGATTCTTTAAGGATTTCAATTGCTTCAGTATAAGTAATTCGCTCAAAATCGTTGTTTATAACAAATTCAAGTTTTTCGATTAACCCCATTTCACTTCGCTCGTTTTGCGGTTTTTGCTTTTCTTCCTCCTGCAGGCGCAACGCTAAAAAATCCAAATCATCTCGGTTATTATCTAAGGCATATTTTATAACATATTTTATAAATTCTTCTGCTATATTCATATCATCTTCCAAATCGGAAAAAGCCATCTCGGGCTCAATCATCCAAAACTCCGCAAGGTGTCGGGCTGTGTTTGAATTTTCGGCACGAAAAGTTGGACCAAAAGTATAAACATCTCCCAAAGCCAAAGCCCCCAATTCCGCTTCGAGCTGGCCACTAACGGTTAAGTTTGTTGGCCTGCCAAAAAAATCTTCTTTGTAGTTAATAGTGCCGTCTTCATTTTTTGAAGGATCAGTAAGATCAAAATTAGTAACGTGAAAAGTTTCTCCGGCGCCCTCTGCATCGGAAGCGGTGATAATCGGTGTGTGCAGGTAAACAAATCCTTTATCGTTAAAAAATTTGTGCACCGCAAAAGCAAGTGCATGTCTTATCCGGAAAACAGACCCGAAAGTATTGGTTCTAAAGCGGAGATGGGCTATTTCTCTCAGGAACTCGAGACTATGTTTTTTCGGTTGTAAAGGGAATTTTTCAGCATCACTATCTCCCGTTACCTCAATTGTATTCGCCTTTAATTCTACTTTTTGACCCTTACCTAAAGAAGCAATTATTTGACCGGAAACCTTTAGTGCGGCCCCCGTCGTTATTCTTTTTAATAAGTCTTCTCCAAAGCGGCCAAGCTCAGCAACTACTTGCAAATTATTATTTGTGCTCCCGTCGTTTAACGCAATAAACTGGTTATTTCTAAAGGTGCGAACCCAACCCATAACCTTTATTTCCCTGGGTGATGGGTCTATATTTAATGCTTCTTTTATCCTTGTTCTTTTATTAATCATTTATTATTTTATTGTTGCAAATATAAAGGAAGGACAAGGAGTTTCGAATGAAAATACACGCAGAAGTGTTATAGGCAGGCGATTTGTCGGCAATTGTACTAAAAAAATATTCATTATAAAATTGATAATATTTCCTTGTTTTGTAAATTTGATGTATTATTGCATAAGAAAGCTGACTGGTACTCCTTTGCTACGGTCTCATCGGTATTAACAGAATCCATTCCATAATAAAATCATCAAAATTTAGATTTTGCAATTTCCAGGATCGTTTGACAATTAATTTGACAATTAATCTACTCGCCTCTTTATGTATGACATTTTACAACTGAACGACATGCTCGTTCCAGAGTTGCTGGATATAGCAGAACAACAAAGTATTTCCGACGCAAAAAACTTAGAAAAACAAGAATTAATTTACAAAATTCTTGATAAACAATCAGTAATGAATAATCCTGAAAAAAAAGATCCTGAGGTTGAAAAACCTAAAAGAAAGAGAGTTGTCAAGAGTGCCGTAGAAGCAATAACTCCAAAGGCTTCCGTTATAGAAGAAGCAACAGAGGAACCGAAGGTTAAAAAGCCCGAAGAAAAGAAAAAACCTGCAAAAAAGCATAAGGACGACGAACCGGAAATTGCGAGCGAACACAAGCATAAAGAGATCCCAAAGCTCTCTGATCCGAAATCGATTGCACCGGCCCTTGTTGATTTATTAAATGATGAGGATGATGAAGATATCCATGAGCCACCATCAAATAATGGTTACCCGGCACAACAAAAATCATTTCCGCATAAAAAAGAATCAGTTTTTAATATTGAATTTGACGGAGTTATTCTTGCGGAAGGTGTTTTAGAAATGATGCCCGACGGATATGGCTTTTTAAGAAGCAGTGATTATAATTACCTGTCTTCTCCTGATGATGTTTATGTATCTCCTTCTCAAATAAAATTATTTGGATTAAAAACCGGCGACACCGTTTATGGATCAGTTCGCCCACCAAAGGAAGGCGAAAAATATTTTGCTTTATTGAAAGTTGAAACCATTAATGGTAAAGGTCCGGATGAAGTGCGTGACCGTGTTCCTTTCGATTATCTCACTCCGCTTTTCCCGTTCGAGAAATTGAATTTGTTCTTAACTCCAAATAATTTATCAACAAGAATTATTGATTTATTTACGCCGATAGGAAAAGGGCAAAGAGGACTTATTGTAGCCCAGCCAAAGACGGGTAAAACAATGCTGCTAAAAGAAATCGCTAATGCAATAGCAGCAAATCATCCTGAGTGTTATTTAATGATAGTGTTGGTAGATGAAAGGCCGGAAGAGGTTACTGATATGGAGCGGAGCGTGAAGGCAGAAGTAATAGCATCTACGTTTGACGAGCCCGCAGAGAAACACGTTAAGGTGAGCACGATGGCGTTACAAAAAGCGAAACGATTGGTTGAGTGTGGGCACGATGTAGTGATTTTATTAGATAGTATTACAAGGCTGGCACGTGCACATAATACAGTTGCACCGGCGAGCGGAAAAGTATTATCTGGTGGTGTTGAAGCAAATGCGATGCAAAAGCCCAAGCAGTTTTTTGGCGCAGCCAGAAAAATTGAATTTGGAGGGTCGCTTACCATAATTGCAACGGCACTGGTTGATACAGGAAGTAAAATGGATGAGGTTATTTTTGAAGAATTTAAAGGAACTGGTAACATGGAACTGCAACTTGATCGCAGGTTATCTAACCGCAGAATTTTCCCTGCAATAGATATCGTGTCATCCTCTACAAGACGCGACGACCTCTTGCTTGATAAGGAAGTATTACAACGTATGTGGGTATTGCGCAATCATATGGCCGATATGAACCCTGAAGAGGCGATCAATATTTTGATGAAAAATATGAAAGGAACAAAAGACAATATGGAATTCCTCACCTCAATGAACGGGTAAAAATATTGGAATAATTTGCTGAAGAGTGTCTTTTTTCAAACCAGCTTTTTATTAAAAATAATGAATACGGCATTTTATTTTATGGATTTATGAAAGAAAAAAGTGGGAATAAATCCAGCAGAATAATTTTATAATTTAAATTTCATAACCACTGTTTTTCGGTGGTTTTTTGTTTTAAAAATACTTCCTTAAATGGCCATAGAGCAGGTTGACATAGAGAAGTTTTTAAAGTTATCGGAGCACTTTCCCGTATTTGATGTGCGGAGTCCTGGTGAATATTCGCATGCACATATTCCAGGCTCACTGCTGTTACCGCTGTTTACTGACGAACAAAGAAGCATTGTAGGAACTATATACAAAAAGGAAAGCAGGCAGCTTGCCGTAGATAAAGGATTAGAGTTTTTCTCAGTAAGAATGAAGACACTGCGGGAAGATGTTGAGCGTTTATTAAAAGCAAAGCAAAAAGGCGAAGAAGGAGAGAAAGATAAACAGGTATTGCTTCACTGTTGGCGCGGCGGCATGAGAAGCGGCGCAGTTGCCTGGCTTTTAAATCTATATGGCTTTAAAGTTTATACGCTCAAAGGCGGATATAAGTCTTTTCGAAACTGGACACTTTTTCAGTTTGAAAAAGAATATAAAATTAATATTTTGGGTGGCTTCACGGGTTCAGGTAAAACGGATGTGCTAATTGAAATGAAAAGAAAGGGTTTTAACGTGATTGACCTTGAATCTTTGGCCAATCATAAAGGATCAGCTTTTGGTTCTTTAGGCGAAAAGCCACAGCCTGGGCAGGAAATGTTTGAAAACCTTTTGGCTGTTAATTTATATAAAACGAAAAGTGTTGAGATAAGTTGTGATAATGATGATTCGGAATCGAACATCTTACCTCAGGACATTTGGCTGGAGGATGAAAGCAGGCATATCGGATCTGTGGGTATACCAAAACCCTTCTGGGAACAAATGAGAAAAGGCCAGTTATACTTTTTAGATATCCCTTTTGAAGAAAGGCTAAAGCATATTGTTACGACGTATGGTATCTTTAAAAAACAAGATCTTATACCCGCGATCATGCGAGTTCAAAAGAGGCTTGGCAGCCTTGAAACAAAGAATGCCATAAACCACCTTTTGGAAAACGATACAAAGGAATGTTTTTCTATTTTACTTCACTATTATGATAAACTGTATAAGAATAGTCTTGATAAGCGGGAAAACCTGGAGACTGTTTTGAATAAAAAACCTTGCGATAAGGTTGATAAAAATAATTTAATATTTTTTACTGAGCCTAAATCAGCGGGAATAAATTAAAAGGGGATATGAAATTTTTATTTTTATTTTTACTTCTTCCATTGCAGCTCTTCGCGCAAGATATTACGGGTGTATGGGTTGGTACTTTATATAATGATACCACCAAACATTTTATAAAATATGAGATAGCCATAAGTGAAAACCACGGAAAACTCACCGGGTATTCTCATACCATTTTTATTATTGATAGCGTACAAAACATAGGAGTAAAAACTTTAAAAATTAAAAAATCAGGAGATGAATATCACATAGAAGATGATAAATTAATTGATGATAATTATTCGGAACCACCCGCAAATGGCGTAAAAACTTCCAGCGAATTGAAGCTAACGGAAAATGATACAGCAATGATATTAGAAGGCCCGTGGAGTACCAATAGAACCAAAATTTATCAACAGCTTACAGGTAAAATTTTTCTTCAAAAGAAAAAAGAAATAAGGAAAACACAAATCATACCAAAGCTGGAAAGCCTGGGCCTTGCTAACACACTATCGTTCATGACCAGCGACGTAAATGGAGAGAGTATTGCCGTAGTAAAAAAACCTGACGTTAGTACTACTGAAACAAAAAAAGAGCCGGCTGATCTTGCAGTAAATGAAGCGTCCAAAACGTCCGTCACTAATAAAGTAAAACCAGAAGCCGTTTTAAATGAGAGACAAAAAAAATCGAAAAATAATATTGCGGATGCCCAAAAACGGATTGATCTTCCTCTGCAAAAAAAAGATACATTTCAAATTGCAACGAGTAAAGATGTTACAAATATTCCAGCTAACGTAATTACCGAAGCGCCGGTAAAAATAAAACCCGATTTAACAGATAATAACAAAAAAGAAAAATTAACGGCTAAAGAAAATAAGGTTGTACAAAAACAAGATTCAATAAAAAAATCAACAAATATTGTTTTAAATAAATCAGAAAGCAAACAACTTGCTGGTGAACAAAAAGTGGTTAAGGTAATTCCTAACGGCAACTTAAGAAATGACGCTGCTTTGAACACGAAAGCGATTGCTAAAATTGTGCCGCGTGCTGCAGCAGAAATAGCGACAAGGCAGATTGAAACGATAAGAAGCGTAAACATAAAAAGTGATAGCCTGTTGTTAACTCTTTACGATAACGGTGAAGTTGACGGCGATACGGTTAGCGTATTGTTGAATGGTAAAGTAATTATGCCTTTGGAAGGTTTATCAACAAAGGCAATAAACAAAACAATTTATATTACTCCTGACATGGGAGATTCTCTTGTTTTAATAATGTATGCAGAAAATCTTGGAAGCATTCCACCGAACACGGGCTTGTTGATTGTGCATGATGGAGAAGATGTTTATTATATAAGCTTTAGTGGCGATTTGAAAAAAAATGCCGCTATTATTTTACGAAGAAAGAAGAAAATTTAAATTTTAAAAATAGCGTTTAAGCATGACCGATAGACGAAGGAATCTGGATAATAAAGGCACCATAAAACTTACTCAATTTTCTCACGGCGCGGGTTGTGGTTGTAAAATATCGCCGCTATTATTGGACAAGATTCTGCAAAGTAATCTTACACTTCCGGATAATAAGAAGTTACTCGTAGGCAATCATACAAAAGATGATGCCGCTGTTTACGACCTCGGTAATGGAATGGCATTAATTTCTACCACGGATTTTTTTATGCCGATTGTAGATGATCCTTTTGAGTTTGGGCGTATTGCTTCGGCCAATGCAATTAGTGATGTATTTGCCATGGGAGGCAAGCCCGTTTTAGCTATTGCAATTTTAGGATGGCCAATAAATAAAATACCGCCGGAAGTAGCGCAAAAAGTTATTGAAGGAGCGCGAAGCATTTGTTTGGAAGCGGGAATATCATTAGCGGGCGGCCATAGCATTGACAGTCCAGAACCAATTTTTGGTCTTGCAGTAAATGGCTTGATTGACGTAAAAAATATCAAGAAAAACAACACGGCAAAAGCGGGAGATTTACTCTTTTTAACCAAACCCCTGGGAGTTGGTATTTTGACTACTGCCGAAAAAAAAGATTTGCTAAAGCCTGAACATAAGGGGCTTGCAGCAAAACAAATGATGCAATTAAATTCAATCGGGGAAAAGTTGGGTACGATGGATGGTGTTCATGCAATGACCGACGTAACTGGCTTTGGTTTGTTAGGGCATTTGGTGGAGATGGCCGTTGGAAGCGACCTGAGCGCAGAAATTTATTTTGATAAAGTACCTGCTATAATAGGGGAAATTAAAAATTATGTAGAAGAAGGATGTATTCCCGGGGGTACAAATAGAAACTGGCAAAGCTATGGAAATAACATTGGTCCTATCACGGACTTTGAAAAGGCGATATTGGCCGATCCTCAAACCAGTGGAGGGTTGCTGATTGCTGTCGATAAAGAGACTGCGAGAGATGTGGAGGATTTATTTCAAAAAAACGGGCTTAATAATTTTACAAATCCGATCGGCATGTTGACAGAAAAAAAGGAAAAAATAATTTTCGTAAAATAATAAAATGAACTTTAGCGATTGGATTGGAAGTGTAGGAGTAGCGATATTACTTGTGGCTTTTGTATTGATATTAATAAATAAAATATCAAAAAATGGCGCAGTTTATTTGCTGATGAATTTTTTTGGAAGTGCCCTCGCCGGAGTTGCATCTTACCTGATACATTATACGCCTTTTATTATTTTAGAAGCAGCATGGATGCTTGCATCATTATTTGGAATGTGGACACTCTATAAAAAAGGACCGACACAATCTTAGCCGTTATAAAGTGTCAATTATTTTTGAAAGCTTGTGATCTCTTTCTGTAACTTTATTACCCGAATCGTGTGATGAAAGCCAGATCTCAAGCTTATTATACTCGTTCATCCACTTTGGGTGATGATCCATTTTTTCAGCAGCAAGCGCAACGCGCGTCATAAAAGCGAAGGCTTCAGAAAAATTTTTAAATTCAAATTTTTTATGAAGCGTATTGTCTATTTCCTTCCACATGTTTTCTGTTTTTATATATTTAAAAAATAAGATGCTGTTTGTTTTTTATCTTTTCGTTCGTCATCTCTGTTATTAATTGCACAGCCGGGAGTGTTCTGATGGAACTAGTAAGTATGCTCACCTCATCATCCTGCATAATATCATCCTTTATAAGCCATAAAAAATCAAGATGTTTAAATTCAGGCAGCAAATATTCGCCATCATCTTCGTTGTTGTAGAGATAATGTTTAATGGTTCCTGATTGCTCGCCATATTCATAAATAGGAAAAAAATATTTCCTGGCCTTTTTATTCAATTGAATTTCTATATTATTATTTATCCTAAAATCAAAATTCAACATTTGATTAAGATGCCAACAAAACCGATATTGTTCAATGGGCGCAACAATACCCAAAAGGCGCGTGTCCGCAAAAAACTCATCAACCATTAAATCATTGTCTATCCTAAGTTTCATAACAAAAATAAAATTTCAATAATTTAATTTTACAATTTTTAAAAAGTAATATTAAAAGTTAATTCCTGGTTACCCCTTTTTATAGTTACCGTTGTTGCATCTCCTTTTTTATACTTACTTAAAACATTCATGTAAGAATTAATATCAGAAAAAGAATTTTCACCAAGTTTAATAATCACATCGCCAGTAACTATTCCTGCTTTTTGAGCCACTTTGCCATCTATAATTCCATCTGCTTTAATTCCAGCTCCGCTGAAAGTGTAATCAGGCATTATGCCTAAGCTCACGGTGAATCTTTTGCCTTCCATCTTAGGTTCCCGTGTTTCGGTAAAAGTTAATTTACCGAGTTTGTCAGTTTCTTCAATAACGTTATAAATATATTTGATGACGGTTAGTTCTCCTGTGAAATTTATTTTGTCAACGTCATCTGTGGGTTTATGATAATCTGAATGTATGCCTGTAAAGAAAAACAATACCGGAATATTTTTGAGGTAAAATGATGTATGATCGCTGGGGCCAATTCCGCTACTATCAAATTTCACGTTGATGTCTTTTGTTTTTTCATCCAAAACTTTTGCCCATGTGGGCGATGTACCAAAACCGCCAATTGTTATGGCGTGCGTATTTTCATTTAACCGGCCAACCATATCAGAATTTATCATGTAATTAGCTGAATTAAGATTTATTGTAGGATGCTCCGTAAAATATTTTGACCCATACAAACCGAGTTCTTCCCCTGAAAAGCAAATAAAAAGATAATTATTTCTTTTCAGGTTTGATTTCTTAAGCATGCGAGCAAGTTCAATTACGGCAGCCGTTCCACTCGCATTATCGTCGGCGCCATTATGAATTTCAGGTGCACCGGTCCATAACGAATTATGATCTTCTCCATATCCAAGATGGTCAAAGTGGCCGCCAACAATTATCGTTTGTCCGGCACCGTTATCAATGTATCCTAATACATTATGCCCTTCCCTTTTTTTATCCGCTACGGCCACTTTAAGGTTTATTTCCAGGTTAGCGGAATTATCACCCAGGTATTTTTTTTCAGCATCTTTGGTAACAAAAACCACGGGTATATTTAAAGGTTCTATTTTTTCTTTTCCTTCAAATTTCAATTCATCGTCTGTGGCTCCCGTATTATAAACAATTACAGCAGAAGCGCCCTTCGACGCAAAATCGGTTGCCTTGATCCTGATTTCTTCCTCCAGATCGAAATGCGGGTTGGCCTTATTTTTTTCAATCATTTCTTTAATATCGAGGAACCAGGGCATCTTTTTTTCAAGAAGAGCAGGAGATGCATATGCATTTATGGAACCCTCGCTGCTGAAAATAAACGGAAAAAAATCTTTCTCTAACACCAGGTCGTTCGTATTAATTAAGAGGTGCGTTTGTGGAAGGATTTGTTTTCCTTCATTTATTTCAAAAGCTTGTGTATAAGAATTATTGTCTCCTTTTGGAATCAATCCGATACTTTTAAATTGCACGGATAAATATTCATAGGCAAGTTTTTCTCCTGGTGTGCCGGTCCTTCTGCCTTCTAGTTTATCACTTGCGAGAAAGCTGATCTCGTCACGCAGATTATTTATAATAGCTTTATC
>JBBRSV010000155.1:0-9625 GCA_038245055.1 Chitinophagales bacterium
ATAGATTTATAGCCTTCTTTGTGAATGTTCATCCAAATAGTTTAGCCAGCAAATATAAAAATTGAAGAGCAAGAAAAGCACATTTATTTTACGTGGTCATATATAAAAAATAATATAAGGCAACAAAAGTTGTGGCTACCAGAAAAGAATCAAACCTATCTAAAAAACCGCCGTGCCCGGGCATGATAGAACCGCTGTCTTTTACATTAGCCATTCGCTTTAACTTGCTTTCCAGCAGGTCTCCCAAGGTTCCAAAAACTGCACATAACGCAGCGATGATGATCCAATCTTTATAGGTATAATAACACAACGCGTTTCCAATTAATACAATAGTAGCGATACACAATAAAGCGCCGCCGAGAGTCCCTTCCCATGTTTTTTTGGGTGAGATTTTAGATAAAGGAGTTTTACCAACAAGCGACCCAACGATGTAAGCCATCGTATCATTTATCCATATTGAAAAAATAATTCCACAGGGTACTATGAGCAAATGCCTGTTATCAAAATAAATATTGTTACCAAGCCTCATCAACAACAGTAACGCAACAGGCAGAGATATGTAAGGCAGTCCTAAAAGACTCAATGATTTATAAGATGATGGTTTTATCTTTTTAAGAAGTTTTACAAACTCGTACCAGCAGCCAAAATGAATAATAACAAATAGAACAATGAAACTCCATTGATTCCATAACAAACCAGCAAGCATTACAATTACAAACCCGATTGCCGTTAATGAGCGGGTTTTAAAAGCTTTTGAATCTAGCGCCATTAAATAAAATTACGATTGTGCTGTTGCCCAATCATGAAAATCATCATAAGGTTCGTCATCTTCCTTTATTTTTTCCTTTTGAAGCAAAGAGGTTTCTCTAAATTTTACAAACAAATAAACTATTAATATGAGCGCGAGTACTCCTGCCCAGGCTGGAAAATTTTCTTCAATATCCTTAGGGTTTTTTGTGGCAGAGAGCGTATACACATATAATGCTGTAACCTGTAATCCATTATATAAAAAATGAAAAAGAACTGATAGCCATATGCTTCCACTGTAATAAAAAATCAATCCCAGAATACCTCCCAGGGCGAAACGCACCAAAAATCCATAATAGGAAATATGTACCAGGCTAAAAATAATTGATGTGATGATAATGGCCAGCCACGGTCCTTTTAGCCACCGCACTAAAATATTTTGTATGCCTGCCCTAAAACAAACTTCCTCAACGAGGCCGGGCAAAAATCCAATGACAACTAATGAAATGATATACTTAGGAAATGAATTGATATTTATAAGCGCAGCCTCCTGCAACGCACGCGCATCTTCCATAGCTTTAAATTTTGTCGCCCAGTTTAATGGTAGAGGAATAATTTTAGTTAATTCAGCCAATGCACCGGAAAGTGGAAACGTGAGACACAGAATACCAAGTAAAATTAAAACCTGCTTGAAATTTACATTTGTATTAAACCCCATAAATTTTCCTGGCTTACGATAACATATTAGTGCGAAAAAATATACCGGTAAAAAAAACATGAAAATGGTAGACACTGCCTGCATCACCATTACCGCATTATAATATTGCGGTTTTAGCATGTCAGCTTCTACTTCAAGAATTGGCCTTCCCGTCATCATTAACCAGGCAATAACAGAAATTAAAGTTCCCAAAACAAGTCCCGCACCTATCAACCCAAGCAAAATACCCAGTTGTGAAACATAGCTAAAGTTTTTCGAATTTCTGTCAACCATCATCCTGTCTGATTTTTAGTGCGTAAATTTACAGCCAAAAAATTAGCCAACTGTTGAAAGTTCAATGCAATTAAACATTTCAATATTTCAGCAGGTATGCTTTAAAATATCTAATCAATAAATCATTTTGATAAAAATAGGCAACATACAGCTACCGGACTTTCCATTATTGCTTGCGCCAATGGAAGATGTGAGCGATCCACCTTTTCGGGCCGTTTGCAAGGATAGTGGCGCGCACCTGATGTATACTGAATTTATCAGCAGCGAAGGCTTGATAAGAGACGCTATTAAAAGCCGCAAAAAGCTGGATATATATGATTATGAAAAGCCAGTAGGCATTCAAATTTTTGGCGGAGATGAAGAAAGCCTTTCACTTGCTGCAAAAATTGTTGATGCCACCAACCCCGATTTATTGGATATAAATTTTGGCTGCCCCGTAAAAAAAGTTGCTTGCCGCGGAGCAGGTGCCGGCGTATTAAAAGATGTACCATTGATGGTGCGTTTAACCGATGCCGTTGTGAAGAGCAGTTCACTACCGGTGACTGTAAAAACAAGATTGGGCTGGGATGATAACTCCAGGAATATTGAAGATGTTGCTGAACGTTTGCAGGATGTAGGAATCCAGGCACTCGCAATTCATGGCCGTACGCGAACTCAAATGTATAAAGGCTCAGCAGACTGGACACTCATTGCAAAGGTGAAAAATAATCCAAGAATTAAAATCCCAATTTTTGGAAATGGCGATATAGATTCTCCGCAAAAAGCAGTAGAATATAAAAACCGATATGGCGTAGACGGTATTATGATTGGCCGCGCCGCCATTGGTTATCCATGGATTTTTAACGAAATAAATCATTTCGTAAAAACAGGCGAAATGTTGCCTTCCCCAACGGTGGAAGAAAGGGTTGCTGTTTGCAAAAAACATTTAATAAAATCATTTGAATGGAAAGGGCCAGTTGTAGGCATTAATGAAATGCGGCGCCATTATACCAATTACTTAAAAGGAATGCCGAATATTAAAGAGTATCGCCTTAAGCTGGTAACGCTGAAAGAGAAGGATGAAATTCTGGAAGTTCTTGATGAGATTGTTGATCAATATACCGGTTATGCATTCGAAAGATCTGTAATTGAGCTAATCGACTATCATGAAAAATGTGCTGTGTAACCTGTAGGTACAGCCTTTGGCTGTCAGACAGGTTACAGTCACCACTTATCTCTTTTATAGAAAATTTGTGTTACCAGGCTTTCATCGATCTCTTTGCCAGATTCTTTTACAAAATGATCTATATCAAACCCAATTAATTTAGCAGCTAATTCTTTATCACAAAGTGTTCCGGTTCTTAGGATAGCATAGTCACAGTAAGAAGAGTAAGGCCATTTCTCCAAATCCATTACCAATTGAGCTTTTCCCGGATTTTGATGGATGTAATGAAACCCTGTAAATCCATAGTGTTTGTCACCATCATTCATTGATTTTGCCTGAGCTTTTTGTTTAAATAATGATCCGGTTCTGTTCCTTTCTTTATTAATATAACTTGCGTAAGTGCTTTGTAGCAATCTAAACCCATTGGATAATTCACAGCTGTTTATATTTCCTAAGCGTTTAATTTTTTCAGAATCTGTGTTAGCATACAGCAAGAAATGATAGTGATTGGGCATTAAACAATATGCCAGCGTTTTACAAAAAGGAAAAACAAATTTTCTAAATAGTTGCAAAAATTGAATGTAATTCTCATGTGAATAGAAAATAGTTTCCCGGTTATTTCCCTGGTTATAAATATGGTAGATTTCGTCTGCAACAATCTTCATCAAATTAAGATAATTATTTATTGTTGAAAGAGTATATGTTCACTTAACTATAAGGCTGACGGAAAAACTTATACCACCGGAAATAGCTGTCTGACGGCTATCGCCGTGCCGACAGCGGGATATCAAATGGTGAAACAGAAGATGAATATACTCCCGACAGATTTCCATTTTCATCAATGACGTATTTATAAAAATTCCACTGTGGCTGCTCATTATTCCAGCCGTTTTCATTTAAATTACCAAGCCATTGGTAAATACTTTGCCGGTTTTTTCCCTTTACATGATCCTTCTTAAAAAGAGGAAAGGTTACGCCAAAATTTAATTTGCAAAAACTTGCTATTTCTTCATCACTGCCCGGCTCCTGTTCGCCAAAGTCATTGGAAGGAAAACCAAGTATTTCAATGTTGCTATTTTGCTGGTGTAATTTTTCAAGCGCTTCATATTGTGGAGTATATCCACATTGGCTGGCAAGATTCACTATGATAATTTTTCTTCCTCTGTATTTTTCAAAAGAAATTTCTTCGCCTGAATTTGAGGATGTTTTCAAAGAATAAAAATTTACAATCGCATTTTTATTCGAATCGTTTTTTAAAACCTTTATTCCTAAACCTGTGCTCTTTGAAAAGCGCATCCTGAAATTATAAGTAGAAGAAATAAGTTTTTTTAAGATGGGCATCTCTTTATTAAAATGATTTAAAAAATACTGTGTTGAAAATTCAATCCCTAACAAAAATATACTTCAAGTTAATGGACTATTTTATCCGATCATTTTCTTAAACAATTTTAATTTGCCTTTAAATGGCGGATATTTTAAAGAAGGATCGAGTAAAGTGGACGTTTTTAAAACCGGCTTTTGATGGGTAAAAAGATCGAAAGTATTTTTGCCATGATACGCGCCTATCCCGCTATTTCCTATTCCTCCAAACGGAAAATTTTCATTAGCAAAATGCCATACTGTATTATTGATGCATCCGCCGCCAAATGGTATTTTTTGAATCCATTCTTTTTCAACTTTTTTATTTTTTGTAAAAAGATACAATGCCAATGGATTTGCATTTTGTTGCACCATTTGCATCGCTTCGCTGGTTTCATTAAATGCCAGTACGGGAAGAATTGGTCCAAAAATTTCTTCTTTCATTATAGCATCATTCATGGAAGTTTCTACAATAATTGTTGGCTCAATATAAAGAAAAGCTTCGTTACTTTTTCCACCATAAAATAACTCTGCATTATCTAAATATTTCAACAATTTTTTAAACCGTGTCTCATTGATAACCTTACCAAAATCGTTAGCCGATGATGCATCAACTGTATAAAATTTGAGGATCGCCTCTTTCATTTCCTCCAATAATTTATTCTTAATTTTTTCATGTGCTAAAATATAATCGGGTGCAATACATGTTTGCCCGGCATTTAAAAATTTACCAAGAATAATTCTTTTTGCAGCGACCTTTATATCTGCATCATCGTACACAATACACGGGCTTTTTCCGCCAAGCTCTAAGGTTACCGGAACCAAATCATTTGCGGCAAGTTTATAAATTTCTTTACCAACTGTGGTACTGCCAGTATAAAAAATATGATCGAAACGAAAATTATTTATCAATAAAGGAACTACCTCAGCTCCATTCCCAGGAATGACTTTTATATAATTTTCATTAAAAGTTTCTTCAATAATTTTTACGATAATTTTTTCAGTTGCGGGTGCTAATTCGGATGGCTTTAATACGGCACAGTTTCCTGCTGCAATTGCTCCAACTAATGGTATCAATAACAATTGCAAGGGATAATTCCATGGGGCAATAATTAAGATTACTCCCAAAGGATCGCGATAAATTTTTGCAGATGATGGAAAAGTAACCAGGCTGCCTGCAACTTTTGCAGGCGTCATCCATTGGCGTAAATTTTTTATGGAATTCTTTAATTCCGCCATCAGCAAACCAGTTTCTGTAGCCCATGTTTCCTCTTTACTTTTTTTAAGATCAACATACAAGGCTTTATTAATTTCATCTTCATATTTTACAATTGCCTTTTGCAAAGCTTGTAATTGATTTTTTCTAAATTGATATAACAGCGTATTACCCTCTTCATAAAAACTGCGCATGTCCTTTAGCCCGAAATTTAAATCAGCCATAACGATTACTTTTGTTCCCCCAAGTTATCGCTTCTTTTTGCAAAGAATAATTAAATGTAATTATTGAAAATATGGATGATGAACATTACATGAAAATGGCTTTGCTGGAGGCTCAAAAAGCTTCTGATGCCGGTGAAGTTCCTATTGGTGCCATTATAGTAATGCACGATCAAATTATTGGACGCGGAAATAACCAGGTGGAAACGCTTACCGACGCAACAGCTCATGCCGAAATTATTGCACTAACGGCGGCGTTCAATTATTTAGGTTCAAAATATTTACCAGATGCTACTATTTATGTAACTATTGAACCTTGTGCCATGTGCTGTGGCGCCTTGTATTGGAGTAAGATTGGCTGTTTGGTTTATGGCGCTCCCGACCCAAAACATGGTGGGCTTTCGCGGGTTAAATTGCATCCGAAAACAAAAGTTTCCGGAAATATTTGTGCGAAAGATTGTCTTGATCTTATGCAGAATTTTTTCATAAAAAAACGGTAAATATTGCGTAGATATTGGTTTCGCAATGGGGAAATACTTATAATGGGCTTAGGGTTTTAAACAGATAGTAACTAAATTTGTTGTAATAATATTCTTTCACTTTTTAAATTATAAATTATGCCATTTACATTACCGGCTCTTCCTTACAGCTTTGATGCGTTGGAGCCAAACATCGACAAAGAAACTATGCAAATACATCATGATAAGCATCACCAGGCTTACGTTGATAATCTAAATAAAGCAATTGCAGGCACGCCGAATGAAAATAAATCTCTGGAAGAATTAATTGCCAATGCAGGAAGCATAAGCCCCGCAGTGCGAAACAACGGAGGCGGACATTGGAACCACAGCTTTTTTTGGGAAATTTTATCAGCAGACGGCGGCGGAAACCCTCCAGCTAATTTAGCAAAAGCTATAGATGAGGCTTTTGGATCTTTTGACGAAATGAAAGAAAAATTTAATGCTGCAGGCATGAGCCGTTTTGGTAGTGGTTGGGCTTGGGTTGGCGTGTTGGATGGCAAACTTGCCATTTGCTCCACACCAAATCAGGATAATCCATTAATGGATGTTGCAGATTGCAAATGCAAGCCGATATTAGGTTGCGACGTATGGGAACATGCCTACTATTTAAAATATCAAAACAAGAGGGCTGATTATTTAAAAGCTTTCTGGAACGCGATCAACTGGGATAAAGTTGCTCAGAATTTTGAAAAAGCCGTAGGGAAACTTTCAGCAGCTTGATAATTAATAGTTTCTTTTCTATTGAGCTTTATCATAAAGAAAAGACTCAAATAAGAAATACAAAAAAACCACGTCAGTAAATTGATGCGGTTTTTTTTGTAGTATACTTTAGTTTAAAAAAAAGCTTGTCTATGAAAAACATTTCATTAAAAAGTTGCTTTCATTAAAGCGTTGCCATATTAATTACAAAGCGGTAACGTACATCTCCTTTAAGCATACGCTCATAACTTTCATTGATGTCTTTTATATCAATTACTTCCACATCAGAAGTTATGTTATGTTCTGCACAATAATCAAGCATTTCCTGGGTTTCAGGCAATCCACCAATTAGTGATCCTGCTATACTTCTTCTTTGAAAAATAAGATTAAAAGCAGGCACAACAGCCGGCTCCGAAGGCGCTCCAACACATACCATTACGCCGTTAGTATTGAGCATGCCCAAATACGTATTGTAATCGTGCGGGGCTGAAACCGTATCAAGGATAAAATCAAAATAATTACTTACATCTTTCACTTGTTCTTTATCGCTTGTAAGAAGAAATTTGTGAGCGCCTAATCTTTTTGCATCCACTTCTTTTGATGGAGAATGACTCAACATGGTAACTTCTGCACCAAAAGAAACGGCAAGTTTTACGCCCATGTGACCCAGGCCACCCAGTCCTAAAACGCCTACTTTATCTCCCTTGCCAACTTTCCAATGGCGCAACGGAGAATACGTGGTGATACCTGCACAAAGCAATGGTGCAACGCCTTCCAATGGTAATTTATCAGAAATTTTTAAAACAAAATTTTCGTGGGCAAGAATTTGCTTGCTATAACCACCATAGGTTAAACCACTGCCATCTCTTTCCATCGAATTATAAGTGCCAATCATTCCTTTGGAACAATATTGCTCAAGGCCATCTTTACAATTATCACATTCCTGGCAACTATCCACCAGGCAACCGATGCCTGCAAGATCGCCAACTTTAAACTTTTTTACATGATCACCGACTTTCGTAACGCGGCCTACAATTTCATGGCCTGGCACAACGGGATAGGTAGTGTTGCCCCATTCACCCCTGGCCGTGTGTAAATCGCTATGGCAAACACCGCAATACAATATTTCTATTTGAACATCATGAGGTTTTGGATCCCTTCTTTCTATACTCCAGGGTTCAACCGGAGTTGTCGCGCTTTTGGCGGCATAAGCTTTTGTTGTTGACATAATATCTTTTTTTTGAGTAACAAATTTAACTCTTAAATGTTTTAGCTACTATAAATATAAAGGGGCCAGTACTGCATTTAATTAGCGGTAATTATTGTTTCAGCTTTAATAAATAGAAAGTAAATTTTTTTTTATGCGTCTATAAAAAACAATTTTAATAATATTGATAAATTTTAAAAACAACTGATTATGAAAAAATGTATTTTTTCTTTCGGGCTTTTTTTTGCTTTTTTACCGTTTGTGAATGCTCAAACAAATCAACCTGCTGATGGTGCTGCTCTTAAAATGGTAGCTGATAGTGTGGCTAAAGCACAAAAGGACAGTATGAAATGGGAGAAGCTTAAAAGCCTTGCTTATTTCCCGCTAATAAAAGCTGGTCCATGGTCTGGTGTGTTGCCAGTTACGGGGGTAGACGAAATTCCTGACCCTAAAAGAGAGTATAAATTGATATTTGAATTTACACTCAATTTTAAAGATACCTCTCATAAAGAGCTAAATCCCGGGCTGGTAGAAATAGCGAGGGTGCTTAATTTGCATGTTGCATCCCGAATTCCGATTTCCCATATTCACCCCGTAGTGGTGGTGCACGGGTCTTCACTTTTTTCGATTGAAAATAATGCAACCTTTCAGGAGAAGCATAAAAAAGATAATCCTAACAGCCAATTAATATTGGACCTGATGAAAAATGGTTGCAAGTTTATTGCATGTGGCCAGGCGATGATGTTTCTGGATATTAAAAAAGAAGAATTATTTCCCGGGGTAAAAGTTTCTCTCACTGCTCAAACCGTTTTGTCGAATTACATTGGCCAGGGTTACGTGTTGTACGGCATTAATGATGACTCTAAATAAACAATTCGATCTGCACTTCTGTTTTAATTCAATATTAAGCGATACTCTTTTATTAATTAAGATAAAAATTGCTTTTCAACGTAAACCCTATATAAAACATGCCAGCACTTTTTGAACCTTTAAAGATCAGGAGCATTGAATTGAAGAACAGGCTAACGGTATCGCCTATGTGCGAATATTCCAGCGAGGACGGTTTTGCTAATGATTGGCATCTTGTACATTTAGGAAGCAGGGCTGTAGGTGGTGCCGCACTTATATTAACAGAGGCTGCAGCAGTGTCTCCGGAAGGAAGGATTTCTCCTGATGACCTGGGAATTTGGAAAGACGACCACATAGAATTTCTGAAACGAGTAACCAATTTTATATCGACTAACGGTGCAGTGCCCGGGATTCAATTAGCGCATGCCGGCCGTAAAGCAAGCCATGCAAGTCCCTGGAAAGGAGGAAAGGCTTTGAAAAAAGAAGAAGGCGGCTGGGAGACTTTGGCACCAAGCGCAATTGCTTATAATGAAGGTGAGCCCGAGCCAAAAGAAATGAATTTAGAAGATATTGAAAAAGTAACCAACGATTTTATTGAGGCGGCAAAAAGAGCGTTAAAAGCTGGTTTTAAAGTTTTTGAAATTCACGCAGCTCACGGCTATTTAATCAAT
>JBBRSV010000156.1:0-9595 GCA_038245055.1 Chitinophagales bacterium
AATGTTATTATTAAACAGTAAAATAAATATTGTTTACATTAGCCTGTGAGCCGCAAATACAAATTTCACGATAACGATAAGTTGTATTTTATTTCCTTTGCTGTAGTTTACTGGATAGATTTTTTTATAAGGGAAGAATATAACCAGGAGTTGATCAAAAGCTGGGAATTCAGTATTGAAAAAAAAGGATTGCAAATATATGGATGGTTTATAACGCCTAGCCATGTGCACATGATAATTGGAACAACAGGAAATAAATTAGATGAAATAGTGGGGGAAATGAAAAGTTATACGTCATCCCGGCTAAAGAAAATGATTAAAGAGCATCTCCAGGAAAGCAGGAAAGAATGGATGATGTGGATGATGGAAAGGGCGGGAAAGAAAAACAGCAATAATGTTGCATGGCAATTTTGGCAACAGCATAATAAACCGCTTGAAATAAAAGATCAGGAAATGTTTGATAAGAAGTTACCATATATACATGATAATCCTGTTGTAGCAAGGTTTGTAACAAGACCGGAAGATTGGAAATATAGCAGCGCAAGAGACTTTTGTGGGATGAAAGGATTAGTTGCATTAGGTTATAGTTAGAATTATATGGCACAAGCGAGGACGCTTGCGCCAACACAGGGACAATATTATAACCATCAGTGACTATAAAGTTTTTAAAGACAATATCGGCAACGAACTCATTTATTGTCCGAATGCCCCAACTTGCGATGGAACAGTTATTGACTGGTTCACTTTGGAATAAAAACTAAATAATATTTATGACAACAGAATTCCTATACAACTATATCTCTAAAAATAAATATGCGGTACTATCAACTGTCACAAAAGAAAACCTTGCAGAGGCAGCATTGGTTGGATTTGCTATTACAACAGACTTAAAAATAATTTTTGACACAGTAAGCACTTCAAGAAAATATCAGAATTTAATTAATAATCCTTCAATCGCTTTTGTAATTGGTTGGAACAATGAGCAGACAATACAATACGAAGGCATTGCAAAAACTCCAAATGCAAAAGAGCTTGACAAATTACTTGAATGTTATTTCGGTGTTTTTCCTGACGGCAAAGAGCGAAAAGAAAATTTTAAAAATATTGCTTACTTCTGTGTTGAAGCAAAATGGATACGTTATTCTGACTTCAACAACCAACAAATTGAAGAACTTAAATTTTAGTAACACACTTTAACAGACAGAGTAGCAGAAACGCACAGTCGAGTAAGCAAGGGGACTTTCACCCCCTGCTCCTCACGGAACCGTACGTGAACCTCTCGATTCATACGGCTCTTCAAGATGCCTTGACCAATTTGTGGATAGCGATAGAGATATTGTATCCTGGCCAACTTCGTTGATTTCCCCCGGCTAGCAATTCCCAAATTAAGAGAAGGCTTGATAATATCGTATGTCAAAAAAAATCTGATCCGGCAATCAATCACGCTCGCCCATCTGAATTCAATCAAAAGCCTCCATACCCATCGAAGCGCGGATTTACAAAATTATTTAATATACTTCCAAACCGAAAAGAAAGGCCGAACGAGGTATAATAATTATAATTAGACGCGAGCTGTCGTTGCCTGGTAAAAACTTCCTGCTCTGTTACATTTCCCTTCACCAGGTTTAACTGATTGTGTACCACGCTTGCATTGAGGCGTACAAAAAAAGACAATCCACCCCCAATCCTGACATTTGTATTGGCAGTAATACCCATGATGTTAAGGTTCCAGTTTTTGAAATAGTTGCGGTAAAAAATGCCACCACTGAAATTTCCCCATTTTTTGTTTAAAGTAATAGCTGCCGAAAATCTGTGCCCAAAAAGAGTTTCGCGGATCTTATTGTAAATCGTTGTATCGTAGTATACGGCGTGATTTACGTCCACACCATACCGTATTACAAAAAAGCGGCTGTTTACATCTTTATATTTAAATAAATTATATTCAATTGCGGGGCTGAAAAATACTTTAAACTTATAATTATCGAAAGTATTATTGGAGAAACTGGTTTGGTATCCATAGCTCCAATGGTCGCTGAACGATCGGACCAATGTATGATAAAATCTGTAGTTATGATTCTTTACCCTATACCGGGAGATACTGGTGTCTCCCTGGTAGGTGGTATATAATGAATTTCGTAAATCCCCATTCAAATAAAAATCTACTTTTATTTTATCGGTAGTCCGGTTTGCAGACAAGTCTGTGCTGATAACATTATTTTTATAACTATGGTCAGCATTTAACTGGCCGCTTGCGCCAACCCTGAATACCCAAAAATTCCATTTGTCATGTGGGTCACTTTCGTATGGAGGCGGGGCATTCGTTGTATCCAACTTCATCAGCAATTTCACGCTGGATGCAAAAGGGGTTTTAGCAATAAGCGGAGAAAACCCCAGCTTCAGATACTGTAAAATCGTTTCACGGGTTTCAGATTGCGTCGAATTAGGCGTGATGTCAAAAAAAAGCGTGTCAGTATAATTGTTATACTTATTTTGACCATAAAAATTCATTTCATATTGCATGCCACCACTGCTGAGCCTTTGCCCGGTCAGCAAAACATAAGCGTCGGCGGATACCCTGTCTAATACAAAATCAACAATGTTGATCTCTGATTTAAAAAAGGAGAAATCACAGTTAACCCTGCAATCAATATATACTTTTAACTTTCCCTGTGGATTATTTTGAGCGTTTGTTATCGAAAAAATAAATACCAAGATTACCAGACCTACAGCTTTTAACATAGGAGAAATAATTACATGTTAGCTTTAAAAATTGAATGGCAAATTTATGGCTAAACCACTGTCTGAAAAAGCCATTTTATTTATCACCCCCTCTTTTGGCAAGCGTTTTTCTCCCCCTACGTTGTCTCAGTTTGGCCTAGCCTTGTGGAACACGGCAGTTTGCACTTAATCACTTTTTTGCGAAAGCATGCAACGTTTTATTTTTTTCAACTGTCAACTTACAAACACTATGACAAGATTTATTATTATTTGCTTTTTTATAATCCCATCATTTAGCTGCAAAAAAAATGCGCCAGCCGGGGTTATGATTAGCATACAAAATAATACGGGTTTTACGCTTGACAGTGTGAAACTTGTTTACGATACGACCAATTACAACTTCGGGACAATACATCCAAATCAAACCACACAATACGTTTATTTTAAATCTATACCAGATGGTCCGGCAGCAATGGCTGACTCTGCCAATAAAAAAATTATAGCTGGACATTTCATTCCTCCTAATTCATATCCAACCCCAATGCTTATAAACGGAAAATATACTTTGCAAATATTTCCTGATTCTACTTTATTTTATCATTACGGTGCGAAGTTTATAAAAAATTAATTTTGAGTATTTCAGAAGGATTTCTAAACCAACAAGATTTAAAAGATGATCACAAAAGATACAGCAGGCAGTCGAGTAAGCAAGGGGACTTTCACCCCCTGCTCCTCACGAAACCGTACGTGAACCTCTCGATTCATACGGCTCTTCAAGATGCCTCGACCAATTAGTAAACGCACGCTTGCTAATTGTTTGGCTGAACAGTTTAATCATCCCTTTCGGTTGTTTTGTATTAAATAACAATTATCGAGACCTCACAGCTGCTTCACTTTACGTTCGGCTCTTACAGACGCACGGGATGTATCGTTCCCCACCCTGCTCCTTATAGCAACGCAGCATACAACCGGTTTGATGGTGAAGGTTGCTCCGCTTCTCCCATCGAGAGACCTACTCTCATCACAAAGGCAGCTTCTCTGGACATACACATCAGCTATTTGTAAGCATCGGCAGTGGTTCGGTCAGACGAGTTACAATTTGACTTTTAGTTGTTAACTTCAACTTTATATTTTCAATTGGGCATTTGTACCGGTCACACGAGCAATGAATTCCCTGCCTTCCCAAATACCCAACGTAAGCGATAATTTTTGACAGAGCTTTTAATATGACAAAATGATTTTAAAGCATCTTGTAAAGAATAAAAATAAACGAAAGACGTTTGCACACATTGGAGCAGGCATTGTTATTCTCATACATTCTTATGAAAGATATGAAAGTGGACTCGGCTCCTATATCTTATTTGCTATTGCCGGGCTAATATTTTTGACAATTGCATTTTTACATCCGATAATTGAAAAGAAAGTGCCTTGGTTAGACGGACTTTTCTTTATTATTGAAGGAATATTATCAATAATTGTAGCAATTGACTTTTTCCACGCCGGTAAAAAAGCATTACCAATTACATTTCTTTTTGTAGCCGCTTTTCAGTTTTATATGGCTTTGAAAAAATCGAAGAAAGGAATTGAACTTCATAAATTACATCATTAAATAATAAAAATGGAAAAGAAACGAAGAATACTTATCGCTGCACTGCTATTGTTGGAAATAGGAGCTTTCACAAGACTTGCCGGTAATGAAAATATTCGACCAATTCAGTTTATTTTAATATTTGCAATTGGTGCATTAACAGCATTATTACTAAACGAATTTGTTATTTTGTTTAAAGCAAAAAGACAATAACCTTAATTTGGCTTACCCTAAAACTTCCACCAGTCGAGTAAGCAAAGGGACTTTCACCCCTGCTCCTCACGGAACTGTAAGTGAAGCCCACATTGGCGCGAGGTTATTCTAACTGTTATTGTAGCGTTGGCTTATAATGAAATCTAAAGTTTAATAAATTTGATAAAACTTTTCCTCAATTAAAAATTGCCTTGATCAAATTTTACTTTCTTGAAATCACTAAGGAACTTTTGCGCTAGAGAACTTTCTATGTATCGTGGCTGTGACAAAAGTTCCAGATTCGCTTATAATATTTAATAGCTGTGAAAAAGAAGTTTGGTTGGATTATTATTCGAAAAGGACTTTTTTTTAAAATTAAATTAATAGACACCCAATTTATCAATTGCTAACTGTATTTCTTTCCCGACATTTAAAGAAATTTTCATGCAACAAAAATCTTTACGTGCTGCCTATATCATCGTCCTTCTTTGCTTCTTAGCATTGAATGGCTTTTCACAAACTTCACTCAACATTTGGCCTGGCAAAGCTCCCGGATCAGAGCACTGGGAGCAAAAAGAACAAACCATAAAAAATACGCCCGTCGGAACCGTAATTCTGAACGTGGAAACTCCTACCCTGACTATCTTTCTTCCAGAGAAAAACAAGGCTACAGGCACGGGCATTATCATCGCTCCCGGTGGTGCATGTGTTGCACTTGCCATGAAAGAGGTGGATGAATTGGTCAGTAGCCTCCGTGAAAAGGGCATTGCAACATTTGTACTTAAATATCGTATTAAGGAAAAAAAAGAGGAAGGAATGCCCAAAGATCTGAATGAAGATACGGCTTGTCAATATGGAATTGCCGACGCTGTTCAAAGCATAAAATTGGTCCGTAAACATTCTTCGCAATGGGGAATTTCTCCAGGCAAGATCGGCTTTGTAGGTTTTTCAGCAGGAGGTATGATTGCGAGTGAAGTGCTGCTGGAAAAGGACCTTAATGGCCGCCCCGATTTTGTGGGGCTACTCTATGGAGCGCCCTTCGCATCAATGCCTGTTGTGCCTTCGAATCTGCCGCCCATTTTCATGGCGTGGGCTTCGGACGATGATATAGCGGGCTATGCTATGGAAAGATTTTATAACGCGTTACTATCAGCACAGCAGAAACCTGAAGTCCATATTTTTAGTTCAGGCGGACATAGCTTTGCGGCCAAAAAGCAAGGCACAACAAGCGATCACTGGATGGAGGAATTCTATTATTGGCTGCAGGCAAAGGGATTTGCAGGAGAGAAAGTAAAATAATTCCATTTCCACCTTCATGATTGTCCTCCGCTTTAGCCAAAGCTATCTGGTGATTTTTTTCTTATAGTAAGATTTGCTTTTATCAAATTGAAGTTGCTTAGGAACAAATAGAAAAATTGCACTAATGAAATTAGCGAGGTGTAAGAAGAGTTGCACATTTACCAGGCTCTTGAAAACCAAAATTGCCACTTTCTCAGCTTTTATTTGAAAGGAACTTTTTTTCTTAAATTGAATAAAGAGATACCCAATTTATTAATCACGTTCGAACCAGGCAACTTCACCGGTAGTAAAAAAAATAAACCTACCTCATGGCAAGTTTATTTAATAATAATTGGAGCGTGGCATGTCGCTGCGGGACTGACTTAGCTATTGTAAGCCCAGCCAAAATTGGATGGTGCTGCAAAGTTCCAAAACTCTGAGGTAAAATACTTTTGAAATTGTGTAATTGTTTTCATCGTTTTTATTTTAAATGTTTTAATAAATGGTTGTGTATATAAGACGGTATTATATTGAAGGGTTTAAAACTGAAATGCTTAAAGACAGATAAAAAAATGTTAAGGATATAAATATTAAAACCGCCCTATTCCAGATTACCAACAGAAGCAAAGCTTGCGTTGGATTTAAGGAGGCAGGGATATGCTGTTTGGTTTAATTGAAACATAATGGCTGATATAAAAATGTTTTTAGCATGTACTCATCGTGTAGGCTTGTGCGTTAGTTGTTATTGACAACGACTTTTCACTTAATAAAAAAAAAGCGTAATTATGTTAGTCAAAAATTTTTGATGCAAAAAAAACATTTGGTCCTTATTGGAATAATTATTTCATTATTTCTGCTTTTCATTGCAACGACGGTTTACCCCGGTGGTTCGCTATTTGATAAAAATTCTGTTGGCTTTAGCTGGTCGAAAAATTTTATAAGTAACCTGTTCGGAGCAAAGGCAGTAAATGGTTCAGACAATCCAGCCAGGATATGGGCTGATGGAGGAATGATTTTTCTTTCTGTGAGTTTTGCTATATTCTTCATTGAATTTTCAAAGAAAATACCGGCGAAGGGCGCCGCTAAAATCGTAAAATACTTTGGAACCGGAGGCATGTTATGTACCTTTTTAATAGTAACTCCGTTGCATGATATTATGATCACTTTATCAAGTACCATGTTCCTGGTAAGTATATTCTACATCACTGTTTTTGTTTTAAAGTCCAGGTTACACTTATTTAAAGTTTTGTGCATTATTTGCCTGCTTATTTTTTACTATACCTTATATCTTTACGGTTCAGGGCATTACGTTTTGTTGCCGGTGATGCAGAAAATTACATTTGTAACTACAATAATTTTGGTTTTAAGCTTGCAGTATTTTACTAAAAAAGAAGATTTTCAACATATCAAAACAGGCAAACAAATTAGCGATGAAAAAGCTAAATAAGTTATGCAGGTAACTTCATAATAAATTCTGTATAACTAACAGGCACATACGCTTTTAGTTTTTTATCGGAACATAATTTTATAACCAGCTTTTGTTTGTTATTTTTAGCCCGGCTTTTTTTTGACAATCAACTTAAGACCTTTGTCACATTTTCCTGAACGAACACAACGAAATTGCCTTAATTGCGGAACGCAGCTGCAGGGAAGGTATTGTCACAATTGCGGCCAGGAGAACCTATCTCCCAAAGAATCCGTATGGCATCTTATCTCCCATTTTTTCAGCGATATTACTCATTTTGACGGAAAGTTTTTTACCTCGATAAAAGACTTGATTTTAAAGCCAGGTTTTTTGTCGAAGGAATATATGGCGGGCAGAAGAGTCGCTTACCTCAACCCCATCAGGATGTACCTTTTTACGTCCTTTATTTTCTTCCTGATTTTTTTCTCCTTCTATAAGGTGGATGAACATTCCGTAAGAAAAGTTAGTAGTAGTACTACTCATGCAGTAGCGGACTCCCAGCGTGTAAATGGTGATAGTGCTAATAACAACGCGGGGCAAAAGCCGTTCATTGCCATCTCTCCGGCAAAATATTTTTCGGTGAAAGAATATGATTCGCTGGAGGCGAGGGGTGATGTTAAAGACAATTGGTTTATAAGAATGCTAACCAGGAAGAATATAGAAATAGATCAAAAATATCATAACAATGCGGATGCAGCGGTCAATCGGTTCACAGAAACATTTCTTCATACAATTCCGCAATTGCTGTTTTTATTGCTCCCTTTATTTGCCTTAATTCTAAAACTTTTATATATCAGGCATAAACAATTTTACTATACTGACCACGCTATTTTTACCATTCACTTTTATATTTTTGTGTTCATTGGATTTTTGTTCATTTTCGGATTACAATATTTGAATTCCTTAACAGGCGCTTCCTGGCTGGGATATCTAAAGAATTTTCTTACCCTCCTCTTGCTGTTCTATTTGTATAAAGCAATGCGCAATTTCTACCAGCAGAAGAGGTTTAAAACGATCCTCAAGTTTTTACTCTTGCTTTTTTCCTTTTCCGTTTTTGGTATACTTATTTTTACGCTATATCTCTTGTCATTTTTTTTAAAATTCGATTTTTAGCTTTACTAATAAACATACAGGTCAAGGATATTACAGTACAGTAGAACCGACGATCTGCACGAAAGGATGACTGAAAGAATAAGTAGTGCAAAAATTTTTTTACGTATAATAAATTATTGAATTAAATTACGTTTGGATTTAAATAACGCCAGCGGCAATCGCACAAGACCCAGGGGGGCTTTTAGGTGGTACTGCTGGTTTATAAATTTCCACACCTCTATCACCACTCGGAAATATTAAATCCCGTCTTATTTTTTACCAGTAATTATTGCACTTAATTGCCAGTTAAGTACCATAGCCTAAGTATTTTTCATGCTTAGCAATTAAGATTACTTGAATCCAATAACCCTACCCTTTATTTTTTACAAGCTTTCTGATTTATAATTAACTAAACTAAATACATGAAAAAGAAAATTCTACTTGCGTTGTTCACTTACTTTTTTTTAATTTTTGCTAATAAGGCAAATGCACAAGGAGGAACATTGCCATTAAACAGCAGTGTAAATGGCAACATTACAAGTGCCACGCCGGATGTATATACTATCACCACAACATCCGATGGATTATTAAGACTTACTTTTTCTACTGCGAGTCCAACAGATCTTTACATTAAATTGTATGATAATGACGGTACCACTCAATTAGGGCCAACTGCAGAATCCTTTAACAATTCAACGGTAACTGTTGTAGTTGACGGGCTCGCTCCTGGCACGTATAAGGCCATTGTAACACCCTTCAGTACCGCTTATGGGGCTTACACTCTCTCGGATAGCCTCTTCACAACGCCATTGACTAACGATGTGGAGCCAAACGGCAGTGCTGCCAGTGCGGTTGTTTTACCTCAAAATGGTAGCAAAACCGGGCATGTTGGTTATTACTATAATCATCTTCGGGATACTGCAGACTGGTACAAGGTGACCACGACAGCGGACGGCCAGTTACGTGTGTACCTGGCAACTGACAGCGGCAGCGTTCGAAGCACGAATTCCAGCGGTGGTACCAATCCGTTGGATGTTAACCTGGATCTTTATGACAACGACGGGACAACATCATTAGGACACGTTGAAGTATTTAATGGTTATGGGAAGGCAAAAAATCTAATAACTGCCGATGGATTAGCTCCAGGAACCTATTATATAAAAGTGCAGAATTTCACCGCTGCAGAGTTTGCGAATTACACAATTTCAGATACACTGTTTACCACCCCGCTTGCTAACGACGTGGAGCCGAACGGCACCGCT
>JBBRSV010000157.1:0-9437 GCA_038245055.1 Chitinophagales bacterium
AAGGCCACTTTGTTTCCACAACTCTATGGTCTCAAACATTTGCTGACGTGTCTCCAGATTATTACGCATGATATTTATTCTATCCGGCAAATTTATTAACTCTTAAATTTGTGGGCAATAGGGAGTTAGACGGTTGCTTACGAAATAACACCAAAATAAATTTCATGATACAATGGTTTTCGTTTCCTACAAAGGCTTGAAAATAGATGAGAGCATTATTGTCTATTGTCAACCAATACAGGATAATACATTGAGTTTTCTAAAGCGCTTAAATTTGCTTCCCCGCCAATTTTTCTAAAGTCTTTTACCACTTTTTCAAAAGCTATTTCTAAGTAGTGAATAAATACATTTGTATTAATGTGGATTACTTCGCCTATCTTGACATATGGAAAATCCTCAAAGCCTCTATTATCAATATCAAAATTGTCTCTTGAAGAATAATTATGAACTAATGTGTGACGAGTCTTATGATAAAGATTTATGTCCTTATATTCTTCCATATAACTATTAATAAACCACTCTGGCTTCTTGCCATCATCTGCATGAAATTCATATCTAAAAAAAGATAGCTGCTCAATAAAACAAATAGACAGGATAAAAGCTGCAATTGGTTTGGGCTTCGTATGCCTAATATCTCCCAAAGCATAATGTTCAAATGAATGAATAATAACCTCTATATCTTGTGGTTTGTCTCTTGCTTTTTTCAAATTTTTCATTTGATATTTTTTCCATGTGTGTTACATTCAGCTTGTTTGTCTTGTTAAACCTTGAGTGTATCCGGCAGTGCAGTTAGGCATTACAGCCAACGTCTGTATTTCCGAAAGTACGCAATATCCCAACTTTTCTGCGAAAAAAATATCACTATTGATTGGCAATAGTGTAAGCCGTTTTCCCGCAATACATATCGCGATTAATCCTGTTACGCAAATACAACTCATTTTAGTTTAGAAATTTCTCAATATCTTCTAAAGGGCTAGTGATATTTACCAGGAGTTTGTTTGTAAAAGATACCCGGGGGTGGTTTGTGTCGGAATTCACAATTGATATTTCCCCTTTCTTATAAAAAAGATCTTCCCCACATGAAAGGCAAAATTTTTTAAATAAAAATTATCACATGCACCAAAAATGATTTCAAGTTAGAAGTGGTGACCCCGGTGTGGCTCGAACACACGGCCCGCTGATTAAGAGTCCCTAAAAACATGCTTTTAGTTATTTTGAATTACTTCCAGATATTTGCTGAAAGTCATACTGATATTGGATTGTATTGAATTTTTCGTTTTCTTTGTTTTTGAATATTTTTTATCGTTTTTGAAAAACATGTATCAAATTCAAAAAAAATATATCATGAAACAAAGAAATATAACAGTAACTATCGTACCTGATAAACGCGGAATAAAACATGATGTTACCTACCCTTTAAAATTACGTGTAAAACTCCGTTACTCTTTAATATTGTTGCGAAAAGTTGCCCTAACGGAAACGGATAGACTAATGAAGGAGGTGGATAGAGTGAGAGTGGAGTGAAAAAATGCTTGACGATAATATATAATTCTTAAAATGGAATTGGAGAATTTGAGAAATAAACAATTTTCCTGACCACAATAGATAGTGGCTTTTCTAAAGATGAGTAATATGGAATTAAGACCAATAATAAGACTTGTGAAGAGCGCCGATTTTGCGGCTGTTTTAGAAATTTATAAACCTTTTGTCACGTCAACCGGTATAACTCCTGAAGATGAAGTACCGGGCCTGCAAGAATTTTCAATAAAAATTGACGGCTTAGCTAACAACTATCCTTTTCTAATTTCAGAGGTAAACGGTAAAGTTACGGGCTACACATTTGCCAACAACTTCAGGGCGGCCCAAGGGCATAAATGGTCTGTAGAAGTAAGTATCTATTTATCTAAAGATTATTATGGTAAAGGAGTTGCGGCAGCTTTATATCAATCTTTATTCGCAATACTTAAACTTCAAAATTATATAAATGTTTTTGCCGGTATTGTACTGCCTAACCAAAGAAGCGAAGTGTTTCATAAAAACCTGGGTTTTCAGGAAGTAGGTACTTTTAAAAAAGGTGTTTATAAATTGGGAAACTGGCATGATGTAAGATGGTTTCAGTTAAACCTAACGGAGAACTGCGAAAATCCGCCCTTTCCAAAACCTGTAAAAGAAATAATTCATACAACTGAATTTGAAACGATCCTGAAACAAGCGAATGAAGGTTTGATTTTTCAATAAGCAAAGCCCACAATAATCATTATTGCAGATAGGCAAATTTACGAAAGCCAAATCCTGTCTAAATATCTGTTAAGATGTCTATCTGACTCATACTTTGTAACCCTTCCCTTGCTTATTAACTCTAATGATAAAAAGTATAATAGTAATTAAAAAATTAAAGAGAGTATGAAGGATAGCGGAAATGTATTTTCGGAAAACATTGTTGAATCCGGAATCAGAAGAATTAATGGATGCGCTCCAATTATGTCAATTGAAAAGTTACAGGTTTCTGATGAAGCGGGTCAGGATGATGAAATCAAAATCAGTTTAATTAGCAATCATTTTAAAAAGATAATGATTCTGCTGGGAATTGATCTGAACGATGATAGTCTCAGGGGAACTCCAGATCGTGTTGCTAAAATGTATGTCAAAGAAATCTTTAGTGGTTTAAACATTAGAAATAAACCGGGCATCACCCTGTTTGAAAATAAGTATAATTACAATGAAATGCTTGTAGAAAAGAATATTACAATTTATACTTATTGTGAGCATCATTTTGTTCCAATCATGGGGAAAGCGCATGTGGCCTATTACTCAAGCGGAAAGGTAATTGGGCTTTCTAAAATAAATCGGATTGTAGAATATTATTGCAAGAGGCCACAGGTGCAGGAGCGGCTTACAAACGATATTGCTGAAGAATTGAAAGAAGTGTTACAGACTGAAGATGTAGCAATAGTTATTGATGCAGTACATTTTTGTGTGGCATCGCGGGGAGTGAGGGACACTAACAGTAGTACTCTGACAGCCTATTACGGCGGTAAATTTTCGAATCCTGAAGTGAAAAATGAATTTCTTAAAATGTTGGATTAATAAATAAAATAAGTGCGATCGCTTTTAAATAGTAATTGAATTTTATGAGGACAACAGCAAGAGGATTAAAAATGAATTCAGAATCTAAAAGCAAATATTAAGGAACAAAAAATTCAACTTAAGTATCGTCCTGGGTAAATAAGAAATATTAAGTTTAGTATAAGAATTTGTAAATAGCTTACCGTTAAATAATTTATTTTTCTGTAACCTTTTTGAAGTTCAGATACTCTAATGAATATTGGTATTGTATAGGGCAATAATTATAAGAAAGATAAAAGACCTGTGTTATGAATTATGCAACTGTATATAGAGATGTTAATCAATATCCCGACACCGAGGTTATAAAAGACATTTTATTGGACAATACGGCTCTATTTGAAATATTAATCCGGAGATATAATCCCGATTTGTATAAAACCGGTCGGGGTTACGGCTTTAATCACGAGGATACTGAAGACTTGATGCAGGAAGCGTTTATTAGCAGCTTTCAAAGCCTCTCCAAATTTGAGAATCGTTCTTCTTTCAAAACATGGATTATAAGAATAATGTTGAATCAATGTTATCATAAATCTCAAAAACGAAGTTATCAAAATAGGCCAACAATAGAATTATCCGTTGACTCAAATTCAGGTTCAATGTTTCTTACAACTAATAGTAGCAACCCCGACAGGTCTGTTATCAATAAAGAGTTAAAAAATGTTATTGAAGATGCGCTCAAGAATTTACCTGAAGATTACAGGATGATTTTTACATTAAGAGAACTAACAGGACTAAGTGTTGCCGACAGTGCTGAATTACTACATATCACTGAATCTAATGTTAAAGTAAGATTGAATCGTGCTAAGGTTATGCTGCGGACAGAAATAGAAAAGATATATTCTCCTGAAGATATTTACGAATTCAATCTTATCTATTGCGACAAGATTGTTAATGAAGTGATGAAAAAAATAATTTAAAATTTACTCCGTTTTAAATTTTAATTAGCATTCTTTTTCTTCTTCTGTAACCTTTCTTCATTTCCATTACACTAACTGGTTATACTAAATTAAAATTTAAAATTATGAAACAATTTATGAAGCCGGTTATGGCCGCAATGGTTTTATCCATGCTAACTATTGCTAATGTGTATTCTCAAACATCCGGCCCTAAATTATCCGATCCTGAAATAGCCTCGGTAGCAGTTGTGGCTAATCAAATAGATGTGGATTACGCAAGAATTGCAAAGATAAAGTCTAAAAATGCGGATGTATTGAAATTTGCTCAAACCATGAGTGAAGATCACACTGCAGTAATTAAACAGGCTGTAGCGTTAGTGACAAAATTAGGCGTTACACCGAAGGATAATGCAGTAAGCCAGAAACTCTTATCCGATGCGCAAAAAACAAGAAAACAATTGAGTTCAAAATCCGGGAAAGCTTTTGATAAAGCCTATATAGATAATGAAGTTGCCTATCACAAAGCCGTTATCAACGCGGTCGAAAATTTACTGATACCTCAAAGTCAAAATGCAGAATTAAAAAAATTATTACAGGATGTGGTGCCAACACTAAAAGCGCACCTGGCTCATGCTGAAATGGTACAAAAAGAGTTTTCAAAGAAATGAACAAAAATTTAAAATTGCGAAGGATAACATTTGTTTACTTGTTGATCATCTTTTTTCTGTATGGTTGCAGCACACCGGAAGAAAGGGCTATTAAAGTGCCCGGGGCTGATTCAGTAAATACAAATGCCATAAGAATAATGCAACCTGCCGGACCTAAATTACATGTTGTTGAAATAAAAGATATGAAATTTCAACCCGAAAGCCTTTCCGTGAAAAGAGGCGATACTGTTATGTGGCTCAATCATGATATAGTTACTCATTGTGTAACTGAAGAAAAAACAAAAGCATGGACTTCTTCTAATATTATAGCTAATGCTTCGTGGAAGCTGGTAATTAAAAATGATGCTGATTATTTTTGCGCTATACACCAGGTAATGAAGGGAAAGATAACAGTGCAGTAGGTCCGACCAGCCATCGTTAGTGTCTGCTCAAAACCAGAATCTTTTTTGATTATTCATTAGCCTTATTCATTGCTACCGGATAAGGTTTTTTCAATTCTTAACCTTCCGTTCATTTAATACACTTCGTCCAAGCTGATAGATTTGCCTAGAGCAATATTATTCTTAATCTATATTATGCCCAATGAGGCTTTCACTACAAAAATTTTTCAAAAAAATTATCTGATTTAATAAAAGATAAAAAACTCTTTTATTGAATTTCTTCTTTACTTTTGCGTTGTAAAAGAAATTAATGTTTTCGAAAACTTGTGAATATGCTATCCGTGCCATGATTTTTATAGCACAAAAAACAAAGGCAGGTAATAGGGTGGGGATAAAGGAAATCGCTAAAGCAACAGATGCGCCTGAACATTTCATCGCTAAGATTTTGCAGGACTTAAGCCGTAAGGGCCTTGTTCAATCTTTAAAGGGGCCAACCGGCGGCTTTTATGTGGAAGACGCTTCATCAATGTGCTCTTTAGCTGATATTGTAAAGGCAATTGATGGGGATAAGCTCTTTACCGGATGCGGACTGGGACTTAAAAATTGCAATGAGTTGAAGCCTTGCCCTATTCACATCCAGTTTAAAAAGGTAAGGGAAAGCATTTATAACATGCTGGAGAATGCGACCATTGGTGAGTTCAGCAAACAATTGGAAAAAAATCTCGCCTTTTTAAAAAGGAAGTAAAAAAATTTTCAATAATAAAAGACAAAAAGGTATTAATATATTTTTATGCAGGTAAAGATCATTTTCAGGATGCTGGTAATATTTGTTGTAGCCGGTTTTTTTTCAATTTCGTTACAGGCTCAAGCAGATAGCGCAACTGCCTCTGTTGCACCGTCTGATAATGGAAGAATGATTCTATTGTTTATCGTGCTGGCTATAGTTTTAGCGGCGGTAATTTTTCTGAAAATAAAAACTTCCGAAGTCGTAATGAGTAAAAGAAAAAAGAAAGCGCAAGATGAACAAGGCCGCTTGAACCAGTACATCAGTAACATGGACAGTAAACAGATAGAAGCATTTATTCAATATAAGAAAACAAAAGAAGACAAGGATAAATCTTCCGGCAGTGGAATAAATCCGCCGCTATTAACTTTTTTTTTCCTGGCGCTGTCTTTATGTTTTAGCCAGAGTCTTTTTGCACAAGCCGGGGAAAAGTCATCAGGCTCTGTATTAAGTGACCCGGGAGTAATTATCACAATTATCTTAATTCTTGTGCCGATACTGGCAGGAATTGTTTTAATGATAATTAGAGTAAGAAATGTTTTGAACCAATACCGCAGGAAGGAAAACCAGGAAGAAGCTGAAAAATTCGCCGCGTTCCTAAAAGATCTGCCCGAAGATGAAATAAACGACACCTTGTTGAAAAGAAAGGCTGCTTTGGACTACCGGCTTGCCAATAATGAACTGTCAGGGCCGTTGAAAGCGGAAGACAGCAAAGGTTTAATTAATATAAATACGAATAGCAGCATTGCTGTTGTTGCGGTAAAAAAGAAGGCACTCAAGCGGCCCAACATAGACCCCCACCTTGCAAAACTTGTTTTATGGTATATCGGCTGTGCTACAGTCTGGCTGGTGATTGGAACCACCTTTGGTGAATATCTTGGTATCAAATTCGTAGCTCCTGATGTGGATCATCTAAGCTGGCTTAGCTTTGGGCGGATCAGGCCTGTACATACCAATATTGTTTTTTGGGGATGGGCATCTCTCGGCATGCTAGGGCTTGGCTATTACATAGTGCCTACCGTTAGCAATACTCCTTTAGCAAGTATGAAACAGGGATGGTACGCATTAATTTTACTCAATGCGACTGTGGTGCTGGGGACACTTTGTCTCATGGCGGGTATTAACAACAGCGGGGGAGAATACCGCGAATATATCTGGCCGGTGATGATCTTGTTTGCCATCGGCCTGGTCCTTACCTTAATAAATTTTTTGCGAACCATCGCTAAAAGAACTACAAAAGAAATTTACATTTCCAACTGGTATATGGTAGCTGCTATAATTTTTACAATTGTTATTGCGCTGGTTGCTTATCTTCCATTTTGGGCAAACGGGCTCGGCAATACAATTGCACAAGGCTATTACATGCACCAGGGCGTGGGCATGTGGTTTATGCTTTTTACACTGGGCATCGTTTATTATATGCTTCCTCAGCAACTTAATAAACCCATCTACTCCTACAGTCTCGGAATTCTTGCCTTCTGGACGCAGATATTATTTTATACATTGATTGGCACACATCATTTCATTTTCAGTGCTATTCCCTGGTGGTTACAGACCGTTGCTATTGCCGGCAGTGCAGGCATGGTAATTCCAGTAGTAGCAGGAACAACAAACTTTCTCCTGACCTTTAAAGGATCATGGTATAAACTCGCAGGGAGCTACACATTGCCTTTCTTTTTAGTAGGTATCATATTTTATTTTACCGGCTCTATGCAGGGAACTGCGGAAGCTTTTCGTACCTCTAATTTGTATTGGCACTTTACTGATTTTACGGTTGCGCATTCTCATCTTACCATGTATGGTATTATATGCTTTTTCTTGTGGGCAGGCATATATGCAGTTGTTCCGCGGATCACAGGTAAGGAGCCACCGCAAATAACTGTTGGTGCTCATTTCTGGCTGGCGCTGATCGGGCTTTTGTTTTACACTGTTCCGCTAATGTACGGAAGCACTATCAAGGGCATTATGTGGATGCAGGCAAAGCCATTTATTGATGGCGTGGTTTTCATGGCGCCATACTGGCTATGGCGAGCTATAGGTGGCAGCCTTATGTGGTTGTCGCATCTATTCTTTGCCTATAACATTTATAAAATGGTGGCAGGAAGTACTGTAGTTGACGTGAAAGATATTGCCTTAGAAAAATTAAAAAGTGAAGAAATCAATTTTGATCCAATTGCATAAAAGATATTTTAAAGAATATGGAATTTTTTGATAATCATAAAAAACTTTTTGGGACAGCCACCTTATTTTTTGTAGGCTTAACGATACTTGTGGCTATTTTACCTGCACTTCACATGCAAAATAGTAATGCGGTTCTTCCCAATGCTGAGCCTCTGAG
The DNA here is from genome assembly GCA_038245055.1 of Chitinophagales bacterium. Taxonomy (GTDB): domain Bacteria; phylum Bacteroidota; class Bacteroidia; order Chitinophagales; family Chitinophagaceae; genus Ginsengibacter. Next base: position 8,193 of record JBBRSV010000157.1, read on the forward strand.
CGCAGAAGCTTTAAAAGGTAAGGAGATATACATTGCCAATGGCTGCATCGGTTGCCATACGCAGCAGGTGCGTAATGTAGATATGGATAAAGTATGGGGCTCACGGCCAAGCATAGCCGCAGATTATGCCGGCGATCATCGCCAGGATTTTTGGAGAAATACTGCCACGTTGTTAGGTTCAGAAAGAACCGGGCCAGACCTTACCAATGTTGGCAACCGGCAGGCAAGTAAAGACTGGCAGCTCGTTCATTTATTTAATCCACGTATTGTAGTTGCTCAGTCCATAATGCCTTCCTACTCCTGGTTATTTGAAATAAAACCTGTGGCCGTAGCAAATGATATGGTTGTAAATGTTCCCAAAAAATATTTGGGAGGCGATACCGGCAAAGTCGTAGCCACGCGTGAAGCGTTGCAATTAGTGGCTTACCTGCTTTCCTTGAAACAAACTAAAATGCCTGATGGAACGGCTACACCCGGCTTTTTATACAAACGAGAAACACCAGCAGCTGGCGGCGCGGCAACGGCTTCAAAGGCGTTAAATGGTGTAGCTTTATACACAGCCAATTGCCAAAGCTGCCACCAGGAAAATGGAGAAGGTTTGCCAGGCGCATTTCCTCCCTTGAAAGGCAGCAAAGTTGTGGGCGATGCAAATCCTGAATTGATGGTAAATATTATAATGAATGGATATACAGGCCGGGAAAAAGAAGGATTTGGTGCGATGCCTGCAGTGGGCACTATGAACAATTTAAGTGCAGATGAAATTTCTGCCATCATGAATCACGAGAGATCAAGTTGGGGAAATAATTCAAAAAAGGTAACGCCTGAAGAAATACAAAAATTAATGGATGCTGCCAAAGTAGCTTCACCAAAATAAAAGCAAAGCAATATTGCTAAGAAGTAAACCCTTTTATCATGAAAAAGATATTATTATTAATGTTGACGGTAATTCCGGGTATAGCATCATTTGCATGCCCCGCTTGCGAAAAGCAACAACCTGCATTGCTGAAAGGCATCACACATGGAGCGGGGCCTGATGGCAATTGGGATTATGTGATTGTAACCATATCAGTGATCATTGTTCTCTTTACACTTTTCTTTTCTGTTAAATGGATGATAAGGCCCGGAGAACAATCGCAAAGCCATATTAAAAGACTCGTTTTAAATATTGAATAAATGAAAGATAAGAGTACCATATTTATTTTTCTGGATGATGATCAAAAGCCCATTGCGGAATTTGTTTCACCG
>JBBRSV010000158.1:0-9391 GCA_038245055.1 Chitinophagales bacterium
AGAAAAAATAAACCATCATGGTAAAAGAGCTGATGCCATTGTAAAAGGTATGCTGCAACATTCAAGAAAAAGCGAAGGCGTAAAGGAACTAACGGATATCAATGCTTTATGTGATGAATATTTGCGATTAAGTTATCATGGCCTCCGCGCAAAAGACAAATTTTTCAATGCAGATTTTAAAACAGATTTTGATAGCTCCATTGGAAAAATAAACATTGTTCCGCAGGATATCGGCAGAGTATTACTCAACCTTATCAACAACGCTTTTTACGCGGTGAATGAAAGACAAAAAATAACAAAAGAAAGCCAGCCTACCGGACAGGCAGGTTATCAGCCCACCGTTTTTTTAAGTTCAAAAAAGAGTGGTGATAAGGTAATACTAACGGTGAAGGATAACGGCAGTGGTATTCCTCAAAAAGTTGTTGATAAAATCTTTCAACCTTTTTTCACCACCAAACCCACAGGCCAGGGAACAGGATTGGGATTGAGTTTGAGCTATGATATTATTAAGACACATGGCGGGGAAATAAAAGTAGAAACAAGGGAGGGAGAAGGAAGTACATTTATCATTCAACTTACTGCATAATTAATATGAAAATGAAGCAATGTTTTTTTTTTATTATTCTATTAGGCTTCTGTTCTGCATTACAGGCCCAAAGTAGCCATCAGAAGCTGCCCGGCGAGGCCGCATTAATTGTAAATAATAAAAGGAAGCTTGTAGCTGCTAGAAACGACACTACAAGAAGTTTATTGATGGGTAAGTTGGGCTTAGCCTATGAGGGTATCAATAAGGATTCTTCTTTAAAATACAATATGGGAGCGCTGCAACTTGCGAAAAGTTCCGGATACCCGCATTTTATATCCCGGGCACTGGCAGGATTGAGCGGCATATATCGCCAGCAAGGAAAATTTGTAGAAGCCCTGAATGTTCTTTATAAAGCTTTAGCCATTGCGCAGGAGCATAATTTAAAAGTTGATATTGCCAGAAGCTACCGGCGGTTGGGTTTAGTGTATTTTGAATTAGAGAACTATACCAAAGCCGTGGAATTGGACAGAAAAGCCTTGGATATAGATATCGGATTACAATTAGGCGAATCTCAGATTGATCATTTTTTTTTAGCAGACGCCTTTGTACTGCTGAATAACCTCGACTCGGCTCTGGCACATATTATCATGCCTAAAGATACCCTTCCTGTAATAAAAACAAAATTTTACGGAACACTCGGAAGAATATATTCAAAGATGGGCCATTTCGCTGCAGCAGATTTTTACTACCATAAATGTTATGATTCAAGCCTGGCAATAAATGATTTTGGAGTTGCAGCAAACGCCTGCAATGGACTTACCGAGATGTACCTGAATTTAAATAACCTCGACTCTGCTATTTATTTTGCAAAGAAGGCCTTTGCATTCGGGCTAAAATCCTCCTTTAAAAAAGATGTAATGAAAGCAGCCAGCACGCTTGCAAAAATTTACGATTCCACACAACCAGCGCTGGCGCTTGCGTATTTAAAAATGGCTGATTCCGCTAAAGAAAGCCTGTATGGTATAAGTACCCTCGAAGCAATTCAAAACCAGATTTCGCAGGAACAAGTAAGGCAAAAAGAATTAGAAGATGCAAAAATATCATATCAAAACCGCTTACGATGGTATGGAACCCTTGCAGCATTTGTGGGGTTGCTGTTTATAGCATTTATATTATACAGAAACAACAAACAAAAGCAAAAAGCAAATATTTTATTACAACATCAAAAGCAAAAAGTAGAAAGTACTTTATCAGAACTTAAATCCACACAGGCACAACTTGTACAGTCAGAAAAAATGGCTAGCCTTGGAGAACTTACCGCAGGCATTGCCCATGAAATTCAAAACCCATTAAATTTTGTAAATAATTTTTCTGAAGTAAATAGAGAAATGATTGATGAGTTACAAACTGAATTAAAGTCTGGAAATATTGAAGAAGCAATTAATATTTCCGATGATATAAAATCGAACGAAGAAAAAATAAATCATCATGGCAAACGTGCCGATGCTATTGTAAAAGGAATGTTGCAACATTCAAGAAAAAGTGAAGGTATAAAAGAGCCTACAGATATTAATGCTTTGGTTGAAGAATATTTAAGATTAAGTTATCATGGCCTTCGTGCAAAGGACAAATCTTTCAATGCAGATGTTAAAACAGATTTTGATAACTCCATTGGTAAAATAAACATTGTTCCGCAGGATATCGGAAGAGTATTACTCAACCTTATCAACAACGCTTTTTACGCGGTGAATGAAAAAAAGAACACAGCCGGTGAAGATTATAAACCACTTGTTTCAATCGAAACAAAGAAAATAAATGCCCGCCCGGATGACACAGTCGGACGGGACAAATTTGAAATTAAAGTAAGTGACAACGGCAATGGTATTCCGAAAAATATAGTTGATAAAATTTTTCAACCTTTCTTTACTACAAAACCAACTGGCCAGGGAACAGGCCTTGGCTTAAGTTTAAGTTATGATATTATAAAAGCACATGGAGGGGAGATAAAAGTAAATACAGCAAGAAGCAGCGGTACTGATTTCATAATCACTTTGCCTGTTTGAACTTTTTGCCGGGTAGAAAAATGGATCCCAGGCAAAATAAGGGTTCAGTATGCACGATCCTTTTGCATGCATAACCCGTGCAAACCAAATAAAAATAAAAAATAGCTATAAAATAGTAGTAAGTTTATTGCATCTTTTCGCATCTCCACTATCTATATTTAAAACACCTCCCTGCCAGCAAGATGGATGATCTCAAATTCAAATCTGAGTATTCCATGGCTTTGTATTTTGCCATGGTTAAAGCACATTGAGTTGCCGGCCCAAAACCGCGTTGCTCATATTATACCTGTATTTTTTAATCAATCAATAAAACCATCAATTATGTACAAACATCATCTGTTAAACGCCATTGTAAAAGAATTCAACATCTGTAAAAGATTATACACCAAAATTCCGCACGATAAAATGGATTTTAAAACCAGCGACGAAATCAGGACTACACATGAGTTGCTCCAATACCTGTGCATCATAGGAACCGCTCCGCTTAACTATTGGCTCAACAAAAGCGAAATGCCCTTCGGTACTTTTTTTAGCGAAATAACCGCAGCTTCCAAACAAATACCGCATGAAAAATTTATATCCATCATGGATGAGCAGATTGAAATGGCTGGTAAATTATTTGATCAAATAAATGAAGAAGATTTATTCAACAAGGAAGTAACTTATCCCTGGGGAGAAAAAGCTCCAATGGGAGAAGGAATTATTTGTACCTCTATTAAATTTTTATCGGCTTATAAGCTCCAGCTTTTTTTGCACATTAAATTATGCAGCGATCAAAAAATGGGAACAGCAGATGCCTGGGTATTAACAGCGCTTGATTAATTCATAATAAAAAGCGGTATTGCGGTGATTTTATTTTTTAAACAAAGTATGTCTTATGAATAATGAAACAGCCATCGATTCATTACAAGGTAAAATAGATCAACTGAATCAGCAAGCATTTGAAATTAGGGCTACTGACTCGAACCGCTCACTTGTTCTAAGTGAAGAAGCGCTGGGCCTTGCAGAAAAAATTGATTATCCAAAAGGTAAAGCAGAAGGGCTTCGCACTTCTGCGTTCTGCTTTTTACGACTCTCCAAAAATGCTGAAGCAAAGGCCCGCTTTGAAGCATCATTGAAGCTGTTTAAGTCGTTGAATGATCTCGCCGGCGAAGGATATATTTATGCTGGACTGGGAATTATAGAGCGCAACACAGGCAACTACAAAGCTTCCCTTGAATTATTGTACAAATCATTGGAATTAATTATACTAACTAATTACAAGGAAATTGAACCATTGGTTTACTACCATCTCGGCATTACCAATAAATATATGGGCAACCTGGAACAGGCGTTAGAATATATCTTAAAGAGCCTGGCTGCTGGTCGGGAAATAAACAGCTTGATGACCGAGTCATATGCTTTCAGCACATTAGGGGCCATTTACGATGAATTGCGTGATTATAACAATGCGCTGGAGTACCATCAACGGAGTATGCTTATCCGAAAAGAATCCGGTGATAAGTGGGGTGAAGCCGGAAGTCTTGACAATATTGGAAGCATCTATTTAAAGCAGGGCGATTACAAAAAAGCAATGGCATATTGTGAAAAGAGCCTGAGCATAACCCGGATTGTTGGTGATAAAAAAGGAGAAGCAAACTCTCTTTTGCATTTAGCTGAAATTCAGACTGCACAAAATGATTTTATACCTGCAATTGATAATGCAAAACAAAGCCTGAACATAAGGGAAACCGTTGGCGATAAAAAAGGGCAGGCAGAAATTTACTTATTCCTTGGCGGGATTTATGTTGAAAGCGTAGATAAAAATGAAACACACGAACTACAACTACAATACCTGCACAAAGCATTGCTGATTGGCGAAGAGACCGGCGCACAGGATATGCTGTCAAAAATTCATCATCGCTTTTATACGATGTACCGAGGGCTGAACCATTTTGAAAAAGCGTTGGAACACCTGGAAACAGCCAATGCCATTGAAAAAGAGATGCACTCCAAAGCTTTCAATCAAAAAATTCTTAACCTTGAAATTTCGCATAAGGTAGAACAGGCAAAAAAAGAAGCGGAAATTTATCGCCTCCGCAACGTTGAGCTTGCCGATTTATACGAACAGACTAACCGGCAAAAAGAAGAAATTCAAACTACCCTTACCGAATTGAAAGAAACACAATCACAATTAATTCAGCGTGAAAAAATGGCCAGCCTTGGAGAACTGACAGCAGGCATTGCCCACGAAATTCAAAACCCGTTAAATTTCGTAAATAATTTTTCAGAAGTAAATAAAGAAATGATTGATGAATTACAAACTGAATTAAAGTCTGGAAATATTGAAGAAGCAATTAATATTTCCGATGATATAAAATCGAACGAAGAAAAAATAAACCATCATGGCAAGCGTGCAGATGCTATTGTAAAAGGAATGCTGCAACATTCAAGAAAAAGCGAAGGCGTAAAGGAGCCAACTGACATCAATGCTTTATGTGATGAATATTTAAGATTAAGTTATCATGGCCTCCGCGCAAAAGACAAATCTTTCAATTCAGATTTCAAAACTGATTTTGATAACTCCATTGGAAAAATAAACACCGTTCCTCAGGATATCGGCAGAGTATTACTCAACCTTATAAACAATGCTTTTTATGCCGTGAATGAAAGACAAAAAATAACAAAAGAACCTTATCAACCAACCGTTTTCTTAAGTTCAAAAAAGACGGGTGATAAGGTAATACTAACAGTGAAGGACAACGGTAATGGCATTCCTCAAAACATAGTTGGCAAAATCTTTCAACCCTTCTTTACCACCAAGCCAACAGGGCAGGGAACAGGATTGGGATTGAGTTTGAGTTATGATATTATAAAAGCGCATGGCGGTGAATTAAAAGTGGAGACGAAAGAAGGTGAAGGTGCGGAGTTTCTGATTCTGTTGCCATCGAAAGAGAATTTATAAAAGATGTATCATGAAGATTCTAATCTCCATTTTTTTATTGGTTTTGTCTGCTGGTAATTGTTTTGCCCAGACCTCAACCGCTCAGGAGTTTCTTTTAAATAACATTCCAACCGAAGGTGTCTTATTAGATCAAGGCTGGAAGTTTCATGCAGGCGATAATCCTGAATGGGCAAATCCGGCTTTCAATGACCAGCAATGGCAACCTGTTAATCCAACACTTGAGTTGCATCATTTACCACAGGTAAAAGAAGCAGGCATAGGTTGGTTCAGGCTGAAGTTACAGGTGGATTCTTCCCTTACAAATAAAACGCTTGCCATGGTGATAGCTTCCATAGGCGCTTCGCAACTATATTTAAATGGAAAACTTATTTATCAAATAGGAACAGTCAGCAAGGATTATAAAGCAGAGCGAACCCACCAATACTTTGCTCATCTCATCAGTGCAAAGCTGGCACATCAATCAACACAAGTACTGGCAGTGCGCTATTCTTTTAATAAGAAGAACATGTATCTGAAGTTTGTAAATATTCCTCCCTGTATGAGCATTGTTTTAAAAGACGTTAATCAGGCGTTTACGGATAACACCAGGGGGGAAGGAACTTTATCTATTTTGAGGTCCATACAATTGTCTTTTTATTTACCATTAGGCGTATTGATACTTTTTCTTTATTATTCTTTTCCAAAGCGAAAGGAATACCTCTATTTTGGAATTTTCTGCATCCTTATGTTTGCAAGTAACTTAATACAAATACTTGCTCTTCTACCGTCATTTACAGCCTCGCAGGCAATATTGTTTTCATTGATAAAAGTTAGTTTTGACCTGCTGGGTTTCCTTTCTTTAATTAACGGAACACACATCTTATATAAGTTCCCTAAAAATTGGTTTTTCAAGGCTATTGTAGTGTATGCTTTGCTTGTAATTCCGTTTATTTTTATCTTCAAAAATTTGGGTGGTCTTTTCGTGCTACTCTTTGGACTGGGAATAGTTATTGAATTCCTGCATTCCAATCTTCAGGCCGTTCGCCAACAGAGACCTGGTGCATGGATATTATTTACTACCGCCTTTTTGCTTTTTCTGGCAATGATATTTTTATTCCCGTTGTTTGTGATAGGTAATTTTTATTTATTCTTTGTTGTATTCAGTGTTGTATATGTAATTCCTGCAATCGGCTTATCCCTATTCACTGCAAGTGATTTTGCTCGTACCGGTTTAACGCTTCAATTAAGGGTAGTAGAGGTAGAAAAGCTTTCCGAAAAAACAATCATACAGGAAAAAGAGAAGCAACAGATATTAGCCGTACAAAATGAAACATTAGAAACGCAGGTTTCAAAACGAACATTAGAATTAAAGCTATCACTTGAAGAATTAAGAGCTACTCAATCTCAACTTATTCAATCAGAAAAAATGGCTTCTTTGGGTGAACTAACCGCAGGCATTGCACATGAAATTCAAAATCCCTTAAACTTTGTAAATAATTTTAGTGAAGTGAATACCGAACTACTTACCGAATTAAATGATGAGATTGATAAAGGAAACTATAGTGATGCAAAAGCAATCGCAAAAGATGCAATAGAAAATCAACAAAAAATAAACCATCACGGCAAGCGTGCAGATGCCATTGTAAAAGGCATGTTGCAACATTCACAAACAAGTACAGGCCAGAAAGAACTAACTGACATTAATGCTTTGTGTGATGAATATTTACGATTAAGTTATCATGGCCTTCGCGCAAAAGACAAATCTTTTAATGCAGATTCAAAAACAGATTTTGATAACTCCATCGGGAAAATAAATATTATACCTCAGGATATTGGAAGAGTGTTATTGAATCTTTTCAACAATGCATTTTACGCGACAAGCGAAAGGCAAAAGGCTGAAGGCGTAATGCAAGTAGAAAATTCAACCTACAATCCTGTTGTTTCCACAAAGACAAAGAAATTGGGGAATAGTGTAATCATCACCGTTAGTGATAACGGTAGTGGAATTCCACAAAAAATAGTTGATAAAATCTTTCAACCGTTTTTTACCACCAAACCAACGGGGCAGGGAACAGGATTAGGTTTGAGTTTGAGTTATGATATTATGAAAGTATATGGCGGAGAGATCAAGGTGGAAAGTATGGAAGGGGCTGGAACAACATTTATTATTCAGTTACCAGTAAAAGATAATCAGTAAATTTATTTTGCATGAAAAAAATCATATTACTGGCCGTTTTTTTTCTTCTAATTATTTGTTGCGGGGCACAAGATAATTTACTGATACAAAACTTAGGAGAAAAAGGAATTTTGCTTGATAAAGGTTGGAAATACCAGCCGGGAGATAATCCTGAATGGGCAAATACAAATTACGATGATAAAAACTGGGTGTCTATTAATCCAGTATTTGATATTGTTGATTCATTGCCATTGATTCAAAAATCTGGTATTGGCTGGTTTCGTATACATTTTGCATTAGATAGCAATCTACTTCAAAGTCAGTTGTCATTGGTTATACAGCAATCTGTTGCAGCTGAATACTATTTGAATGGTAAGCTGATTCATAGTTTTGGAAAAATCAGTACAATCCCTGGTAAAATCGAAGCGTATGACCCCTTATGGAAACCGGTTTCGTTCCCCGTAAATAAAGAGACCACGCAGGTTTTGGCTATTCGTTTTGCTATAAAGCCTGGTGTGCGGTATACTGGCCTTTTTGAAACATATAATCCAGCCCTGCACATTTCAATAATGAAATTTGAAACTGCCGTCCGTTACTATACCAATTTGCGAGTAAGTACAGAGCGGTTTATGCTTTTTATAATTGGTATATCAGTTATGCTTTTCATTCTCCATTTTTCTTTTTTTCTTGTATATCCATCCCGAAAACCAAGCCTATATATTGCCTTGTTTGCTTTGGTTTATTTGTTTGGGGATATCATCCAACTTAATTTTTTTGTGTTGGAAAATGATGTATCCAGAAAATTCCTGCTTGGCAACCTAAGTTTTGTGTTTTTTATTGCCGCAGAATTTTCTTTACTGGTAGCTATTTATTCATTGTTTCAAAGAAAAAAAGATACGCTGTTCTGGCTTATATGCATCTATATAATTCCCGCTATGATGTTTAATGCATTTCCCTATGGCTGGGGCTGGAAGGTGGGAGGCCCATTGTTAGAAGTACTCGTACACATAGGTATTGTAAGGGTTTCAATACTGGCTGCGTATAATAAAAAGCGCAGCGCTTTTATTATTGCTACAGGAGGTATTGCGTCATTGTTGTTTTTTATCTTATTTCTTTCGCAGGGTACTTTTTATAATAATTCGTTCGTACAGAGTCTTACTCTTAAACGAACAATTTACTATGTTTTTTTTCAGTTGAGTATACCTATTGCCACTTCAATCTACCTGGGCCTGGATTTTGCTTTTATCAACCGATTTTTGCAACAAAAATTATCAGAAGTAGAAAGCCTTTCCAAAAAAAATATGGCACAGGAGCAGGAAAAACAACAGCTGCTATTCCGCCAAAATGAAATGCTTGAAAAAAAGGTCTCAGAACGCACAGAATCATTAAAACAATCTCTTGAAAATTTAAAATCTGCTCAAGCGCAACTCATACAATCAGAGAAAATGGCTAGCCTTGGAGAGCTTACAGCAGGCATTGCTCATGAAATTCAAAACCCTTTGAATTTTGTCAACAATTTTAGTGATGTAAACAAAGAGCTACTCGAGGAATTAAAAGACGAGGCTGATAAGGGTAACATTGATGAAGTAAAAGCAATTGCCGATGATGTGATTAGTAATGAAGAAAAAATAAATCATCATGGCAAACGTGCCGATGCTATTGTAAAAGGAATGTTGCAACATTCACGGTCAAGCACAGGTGTA
>JBBRSV010000159.1:0-9190 GCA_038245055.1 Chitinophagales bacterium
CAATTGAAACAATTATCCTCCTTATTAGTCGATCTTCACCAGCAATTTGATACACTGGAACTGGGTTACAACGATTTTCAGCGTGAAGTAATGGACGCGCTTGCCGGCAATTTAAAAGAGCTGGAACAATATCAAAATGTGTTCAAAAATTATCGAAATGTAACAAACGAATTAGAAGTGCTAAAGGCAGAACAAGCTGCTGCTACCCGCGAGCTCGATTATAATAAATTCTTATTTGATGAATTGGAAGAAGCGAATTTTTCAGAAAATGAAATTGAAAATGTTGAAGCGGAAATAAAATTGATAAGTAATGCTGAGAACATAAAAAGCATACTCACTGAAATTTATTTTGATTTAGAGGAAAGCGAAAAACCTATTGTGAGGGAAATTAAATCTATCAGCCACAAGCTACAGAGTTTGGAATCTGTTCACCAGGGATTGGATACTATTGCAAGCCGCCTGAATTCTGTTCAAATTGAAATACAAGATATCGCCGGTGAAATCGATAATATTAATAACGGGATTTTGTATGACGCGGAAAAGATCAATATGCTCAATGAGCGTATGGCGGCGGGTTACAGGCTGCTAAAAAAACACAATGTAACAACGACCCCACAACTGCTGGAAATAAAAGAAAAGTTAGAGAAGGAACTCGATAAAGTAATCAACCTTAGTACCGAAATTTCTAAAAAAGAAAAGCAATCTGAGGAGTTATACAATCGCGCGTTACAAATTGCCGAAAAAATATCTTCTAAAAGGCAGAAACAGGTAAAGCCTTTTGAGGAAAAAGTAAACGAAATTCTGGGCCAGGTTGGAATGCCAAATGCCCGGTTAAAAGTAGATATCCAGGTTACAAAGTCTCTAACTTTTTTTGGCAATAATTCAATTGAGTTTTTATTTAATGCAAATTTGCCGGCAGGAAAAATTAGTAACAATGCCAGTTTTGAACCTTTGCGAAAGGTAGCAAGCGGCGGGGAACTCAGCCGTTTAATGCTCAGTATAAAATCTTTAGTGGCAAAGAGTGTACAGTTACCCACTTTAATTTTTGATGAAATTGATAGCGGCATAAGTGGAGAAGCTGCCCGCCAGGTCGGTATGATCATGAAAGGGCTTTCTGATGCGCACCAGGTAATTGCAATAACCCATCAGCCGCAAATTGCCGCTAAGGCAAACACGCACTTTTTTGTTTATAAAGAAATAAAAAATGATAAAATTATTACTGCTATCAGGCAATTAAATGCCGATGAAAGAATTACAACAATTGCAACCATGTTAAGCGGTGAAAAGCCTACAGCAGCTGCGTTTGAGAACGCAAGAGAAATGATTGGAAATTGATAAATGATGTGTAGCGATGGATTTTGTTAGAAAGATCTTGATTTTATTGCTAGTAATTGTAGCAATGTATCTTGCGTATTCCGTCGTAAATTTCTTGAAATTAAAAATTAAGGTGCGCGGAAATATGGGCGCATTTTTATTGCTGATGCTCCTCTCTTTCGGCGCTGTTTTTTTAATTATCATTTCACTCAGCTTTGTACTTACCCAATTCAGGAGTTTTTTCTTTAAACATTAAGTATCTTATTTTTACAAACGTTTGATACCAGCCTTAATAAATACATAAAAGAATTAATCATTTAACTCATTAACTATTTAACCATGTCTTATAACTTACTCAAAGAAAAAAAGGGAATTATTTTTGGTGCGCTTGATGAAAGATCCATCGCGTGGAAAACGGCGTTGCGTTGCCACGAAGAAGGGGCATCTATATTACTTACTAACGCTCCCGTTGCAATGCGCATGGGAGAAATAAATAAGCTTGCAGAAAAGATAAATGCCCCCGTAATTCCCTGCGATGTGAGCAGTAATGACGATGTTTCTAATTTGATCACCAAAGCGATGGAGCATTTTGGAGGGAGTTTTGATTTTATTTTGCATTCTATTGGAATGAGTGTAAATATGAGAAAAGGAAAATCTTATACAGATATCGATTATGGTTTTAATCAAAAAACGTTGGATATATCTGCAACCAGCCTGCATCGCCTTCTTGCAACAACTATGAAAATGGACGCTATTAATGAATGGGGTAGCGTTGTAGCGCTTACTTATATTGCAGCACAAAGGGTGTTTCCTGATTATAATGAAATGGCTGATGCCAAAGCGTTGCTGGAAAGCATTGCACGCAGTTTCGGGTATCATTATGCTTTAAAAAAGCAAGTTCGTGTAAATACAGTTTCCCAATCACCAACGCGTACTACCGCTGGAAGCGGCGTTAAAGGTTTCGATGGCTTTATAGATTATGCTGAAAAAATGAGCCCTTTGGGAAACGCTTCCGGAGAAGATTGTGCCAATTACCTGGTGACACTTTTTAGTGATCTTACAAAATACGTAACCATGCAAAACCTGTTTCACGACGGAGGATTTTCTTTTACCGGTGTATCTCACAGCGTTATTGAACAAATGGAAAAATAATTCTTTAAAAAATATTTATTTCAATTGCAGTTTAGTCTTGCAATACATTAAATATAAAAGGCCGGTTCATCGTGAACGGCCTTTTATTTTTAAAGCAATTTTTTCTCAATATTCATCTTCATTAAAGAAAAAATCTTCCTGGCTCGGATAGTCAGGCCAAATGTCATCCAATCCCTCATAAATTTCTCCACCTTCATCTTCAAGTTCCTGCAGATTTTCCACTACTTCAATTGGCGCTCCACTACGAATGGAAAAATCAATTAATTCATCTTTTGTCGCCGGCCATGGGGCATCTTCAAGGTGAGAGGCAAGTTCTAAAGTCCAAAACATATCTTTTCTTTTATCTATTTTAAATTAAAAACGGGGGTCTAATTTTCCGCAAATGTAAAAGTTAAATCGGGATTACCAAATATTGTTTTTATAAAGCTTGTTTACTACTGATGAATAAATTTATGGAAGGGATGCATCAATCCTTTTATTTATTTTTATGCTTACCCAATTATATTTTAACCATTACATTTAGGCATGTTAAAAGCTACAGGAATATTTAAAAATTATGGTCCGCTTCCTGTATTAAAAGGCGTGGATATTGAAATTGGAAAAGGTGAAATAGTGAGCATTGCCGGTTCATCGGGTGCCGGAAAAAGTACTTTGCTTCATATTTTAGGAACGCTCGACAGGGCAGATAAAGGAGAAATTTATATAGAGAATACACCGGTTTTTAAATTAAATGGAAAAAAACTTGCTGCGTTCAGGAATAAACATATTGGGTTTGTGTTTCAGTTTCACCACTTGCTTCCGGAATTTACGGCAATTGAAAATATTTGTGTGCCAGGCTGGATTGCAGGAAGAAAAACTAAAGAAGTTCAGGTAAAGGCGTTAGAGCTATTAGAATTACTTGGATTAAAAGATCGCGGTGAACATAAACCCGGCGAACTTTCAGGAGGCGAACAACAAAGGGTAGCGGTTGCGCGCGCGCTCATTAATAATCCTTCGATAGTTATGGCAGATGAGCCGACCGGCAATCTCGATTCAGCAAATGCCAAAGAACTCCATAATTTATTTATTGATTTACGAAATCGCTTTCAGCAAACCTTTTTAATTGTAACTCATAATGAAGAATTGGCTCAACTAAGCGACAGAATATTGCACATGAAAGATGGGAAGATGGTTAGTTGAAAGGGTATTTTTTTTGAGATAAAATTGATAAAGCCGTCAATTCTCATTTTAAACCCGCGGCTTCCAAATAAGTTCCGGCACATTGTGCAAATGCCCTGCGTACCGCGCCAACACAAATAGGTAATCGCTTAAACGGTTAAGATATTTAATAATTAAAGGCGCTACCGAACCATCATGCTCGTTTAAATTTACTACATACCGTTCTGCCCTGCGGCACACGCTTCTCGCAACATGCGTTATCGAAACAGCAGTGCTTCCCCCAGGTAAAATAAAATGTTTCATTTCCGGTAAAGTCTCATTCATGTTGTCAATTTCTTTTTCAAGTAAATGGACATCAGCTTCAATTAAATCTGGTATTATCAGCTTTGTTTCTTTTGCCGGATCGCAGGCGAGGGATGAACCAATTGTAAAAAGCCGGTCCTGTATTTCTTTTAGAATGTGGTTGGCGCTGTAATCATTTACGGCATCATTCGCAAAGCCGATCCAAGAATTCAACTCATCTACAGTTCCGTATGCCTCAATGCGAAGGTCACTTTTTAAGATTTTTGTTCCGCCGATAAGGCTCGTTTTTCCCTCATCTCCCGTTTTAGTATATATTTTTTGCGACATGGAATTTTTGTAAAATATTCAACAAAAGATTATAAAATCAATATTTGAAATGGCAACCCGTTAAAATTTTCCGGCTAAATAAAATTAATGAAAAGGACTTTTTATTGAAACTTAATGGCCAAATGCCATGGATTCATTTTTAAGAAGATCACTTTCAATCAACCCATCTCTCAGCCTTATTATTCGGTGTGCGTAATGGGCAATATCTTCTTCATGCGTAACCAGGATTACTGTATTTCCTTCAGACTGAATTTTATCGAAAATTTTCATAATTTCTACTGAAGTTTTTGAATCAAGATTTCCCGTTGGCTCATCTGCCAGAATTATAGAAGGATTATTTACCAAAGCCCTTGCAATGGCCACACGCTGGTTTTGTCCGCCGGATAATTCATTCGGCTTATGATGGCTTCTATCGCTTAGCCCAACCCTGTCAAGCATTTCAAGCGAAAGCTCCGACCTTATTTTTTTTGAAGAACCATTATACACCAGCGGAAGTGCAACATTTTCAGCTGCCGTAAGCCGCGGTAATAAATTGAATTGCTGGAACACGAAACCAATTTCTTTATTCCGAACTTCAGCTAAATCATCATCGGCCATTTTACTCACATCTTTACCATTGAGAATATAACGGCCGCCGGACGGCGAATCAAGGCATCCCAATAAATTCATCAAGGTAGATTTTCCACTACCACTCGGGCCCATCAAAGCAACATATTCATTTTTAAAAACTTCAAGAGAAATTCCCTTCAGCACCTTGAGTTCCTGTTTACCCATTTGGTAACTTTTTTGAATATTTTCCAGTTGTATGATTGAACTCATGAATTCTTTTCTTTTTAATTAAAATTTCAACAATTTACTATTAATTATTTTTCTCCTTCGCAATTTGCCATTTCTCTCTCATCTTTATTTTTTTATCACTTTAGGAACTTTAAAAAATTCGTCATCATGCAATGGTGCATTTTTCAAAGCATCTTCCCTGCTGATCATTCCGCTCACTTCATCTTCTCTTAAAACATTTATATTATCGCTCATGTGCAACAAGGGTTCCACACCGGTGGTGTCTAGCTCGTTAAGCTTATCAATAAAGCCAATCATCTTTTGCAGGTCATTTTTAATTTCTTCTTTTTCTTCTGCATTGAATTGTAGGCGCGCCAGGTTGGCAAGTTTGTCTACTAATTCATCATTTACATTCATGCGGCAAATATAAAACATTGTTTGGCAGATGTTTTTTACCCTTGATAAACGGCAAAAAAAGTATGGTCGGCCGTTCATTTTATTTTTAGTTACTGGTGAATGAATCATTCAACAAAGCAACTTTCTTATCTTCGCAAACTTATGAGCACGAAGAAAGAAATAGTTATGAGCGGGATAAGGCCAACGGGTTTTTTACACCTTGGAACTTATTTTGGCGCTATTCGCAACTACATAAAAATGCAGGACGATTATGAGTGTTATTTTATGGTGGCAGACATTCATTCCTTAACTACGCACCCGGACACAAAGGAACTCAAATCCAATGTTCACAGGGTTCTTGCTGAAAATATTGCCTGTGGGCTTGATCCTGAAAAAGTTGCTTTGTATTGTCAAAGCCACGTTCCCCAAACAAGTGAATTGTATCTCTATTTAAATATGCTGGCTTACAAAGGCGAGCTTGAAAAAACAGTGACTTTCAAGGAAAAAGTCAGACTGTCCCCCGATAATGTAAATGCCGGGTTACTTACCTATCCTGTATTGCAGGCGGCGGATATTTTGCTGCATCGCGCTTCGTATGTGCCTGTTGGAAAAGACCAGGAGCAACACCTTGAAATGTGCAGAAATTTTGCAAAGAGATTTAATCACCGGTACGGAGATATTTTCCCCGAGCCTATAGCGTTCAATTTCAGTAGCGAACTTGTAAAAGTTCCGGCTCTGGATGGAAGTGGAAAAATGAGTAAAAGTGAGAATCAATTGGCCACGCTTTACCTTGCTGATGACGACGAATCAATTAGGAAAAAAGTGATGAAAGCCAAAACGGATAGTGGTCCTACAGAAAAAAATTCTGTAAAGCCCACCTATGTCGAAAATTTATTTTTATTAATGAAATTGGTAAGCAATGCCGAAACTATTTCAAAATATGAAGAAGCATTTAATGATTGTACCATTCGTTACGGCGACATGAAAAAACAATTAGGTGAGGACATGGTAAACTTTATTGCTCCTATACGCAAGAGAGTAAACGAAATTATGGATGATGAAAATTACCTGGAAGAGATAATGAAGAATGGCGCCAGGAAATCTATAGCGAGTGCAGAAATAACCATGAAAATGGTAAGAAAGGCTATCGGGCTTGATTATTATTAAACCTTCCTTCAATGCTAACTTTTAGGAAAAATTTTCTTTATAAAATTACGGACAATAATATATGTAATCAAATTCTTAAATTGATATAGATTTTATATTTACTTTTAAACAAATCATATATCAATTAAAAAAAGCCTGCCAGACGGAAGGTTTCAACATGAATCACTTCCGGTGTTTGCCGGACTAAAAATCTGAAAAGGGACATGGCCAAATCTAAAAAACCAAAACACATTGCAGTTGCCGGAAATATTGGCGCTGGTAAAACAACGCTAACTGAATTATTGAGCAAGCATTATAAATGGATACCGCAATTTGAAGATGTTGATCACAACCCTTACCTCAATGATTTTTATGATGACATGCCCCGCTGGAGTTTTAATTTGCAGGTATACTTTTTAAATAGCAGGCTCAATCAACTTCTTGAAATTCAGCGTGGTACCGAGACCGTTATACAGGACCGTACAATTTATGAAGACGCCAATATTTTTGCGCCAAACCTTCATGATATGGGCCTGATGACCAAGAGGGATTTCAGCAATTATTACTCTTTTTTTGAAACACTTAAAACGATGGTGAAGCCTCCCGATTTACTGATTTATCTGAACGCTTCAGTGCCAACCTTAGTAGCACAAATTCAAAAAAGAGGCCGGGAATATGAAGAAAATATTCGCCTGGATTATCTCAAAAAGCTAAATGAGTTTTATAATAAATGGATCAGTACCTATAAAGAAGGCCCCCTTTTAATAATTAATGCCGATACAAATAAGTTTGCTGAAAATGAAGAAGACCTTGGCATTATCATCAATAAAATTGATTCTCAATTATTTGGCTTGTTTTAAGATTATCGCTGGCTAATAAATTTATTTCAATAAAAAGTTTGTTACATATCTCATTATCCTTTTTACATTATTTTTCAAATCTGTTTAGCCCGATAACACACCTTTCAACGGAGCAATATCACCACTGGAAACTTTTTCATTGCAAAAGTTTCTTCTTCCTTCTATTTTAATTGTATTATTTAAACTAAATCAATTGTTATGAGAAAGAATTTTGCTTATTTAATGCTATGCATGATGTTGACGTTATCAACGCCAGTTTTTTGTCAGCTTACCATTCCGCGAGAGCCAAGCCCTGCGGCGATGGTTTCCCAAACTGTAGGAATTTCTACGGTTACAGTCAAATATTCCCGGCCGTCAATAAGGGGACGTGAAGTTTGGGGCGCACTGGTGCCTTATGGTTGGAATGTGCAGGCTTTCGGCACAGGCAATTCCGCGCCATGGCGAGCCGGCGCAAATGAAAATACTGTTTTAGAATTATCTGATGATGCAAAAATTGAAGGGCACCCGGTTCCTGCGGGCGCATACGGCTTATCTTTCGTAATAAACAAAGACAATACCGGGGAGGTGATTTTATCAAAAGACAACAAATCGTGGGGAAGTTTTTTTTATGATCCTAAACAGGATGAACTAAGAGCCCCGATTAATTTGCGGGATATACCTCAAACCGAAATGCTTACTTATGAATTTATTAATAGCAAAAAAAATTCTTCTGAATTAGTGCTTAATTGGGAAAAGAAACAGTTTCCTGTAAAAGTTGAGTTTGATGTTGACAAAATTTTTATGGATAATGCAGACAAGGAATTGAAGGGTGCTGTTGGCTTTAATCCTAATTCATTTACCGCAGCAGCCAATTATTCGCTGCAAAATAAGACTGATCTTGACAAAGGCCTCGCGTGGATTGATAAGGCAATTGCAGGGCAAAAAAACTTTACAAATTTTGCCATAAAGTCGAATATATTAAAAGTAATGGGGAAGAAGGATGAGGCGGATAAAATAATGAACGATGCGCTTGCAGCAAACCCCAATGAAAATGAATTAAACGCTTATGGATATCAATTAATGGCTGATAGAAAAACGGATAAAGCCATCGAGGTATTTATTCTCGCTACAAAAAAATTTCCCAATAGCGCCAACACCTGGGACAGTTTAGGAGAAGCTTATGCAACCACAGGGGATAAGAAAAATGCTATTATTAATTTTAAGAAAGCATTGAGTATGAATCCACCGGCAAATGTGAAAGCCAACTCAGAAAAATTTCTTCACCAGTTAGGTGCGATGTAATTAGTAAAACATGCGCAGTTATTAAATATTGCTGCGCATGTTTTATTAATTTATTAGAAAGGTAAAGCTTGAAATTAAATCTTAGGAGCTGCTGCGAGCATTTCTTCGCTGGCACAATCTTTATATTTTTCAAAATTTTTAATAAAGTAACGGGCAAGCTTATTCGCAGTTTTTATATAAGCGTCTTTGTCTTTCCAGGTAAATTTAGCGCTTAACATTTCAGAGGGTACGCCGGGGCATTCTTCCGGCATCATTACTCCAAAAACAGAATGTGCATGATATTTTACATGGTCTAGTTTTCCTTCAAGCGCTGCGGTTATCATTGCTCTGGTATATTCAAGTTTCATCCTGCTGCCAACTCCATAACCGCCTCCGTTCCAGCCCGTATTTACAAGCCAAACATTTACCTTGTTTTCTTTCATTTTATTGCCAAGCATTTCTGCATATTTTGCCGGATGTAATGGCATAAAGGGAGC
>JBBRSV010000160.1:0-9000 GCA_038245055.1 Chitinophagales bacterium
ATTAAATCTACCCTGTTACAAAATTCAATACTCTCAATTTCTAAAAGAATTAATGATGATAATACGATTACTTATGTTGGCCGTATTATTAATGAAAAATATGCTGATGGCTATGTGCTGGAGCAAGATAAATCCGGCAGCTATTCATTCAATAAAATAAGAACGGTAGATCTTATACAGGATTATTAAAAATCCAACACCTTACAAATTCGATAGGTAACCCTAAAATCCCTATGCCATGAAAAAACTCTTAACCACCCTTATTACAATACTCACGTTGTTTACGATGACCGCAAATTGTCTTCCTTTATTGAGCAGTTTACCTTCAGCAAGGGCAACTATTTTTCTTGACTTTGATGGGCAATTCGTGCAATCTTCTTCATGGAACGGGGGCAATTCATTAAACTGCGCGCCATCAGGATTAAGTGATGCGCAAATCATTGAAATATTTAACAGGGTTTCTGAAGACTTCCGCCCATTTGATATGAACATCACTACCGATTCAACTAAGTTTTTGGCAGCGCCACTTACCCAAAGAATCAGGATAATTATTACTCCAACAAGCAATTGGTATACTGGTGTTGGCGGTGTTTCTTATACGGGTTCATTTACATGGGGCGATGATACTCCAGGTTTTGTTTTTTGCAACCGGCTTGGTCCAAATAATACAAAAATGGTGGCTGAGTGTTGTACGCATGAAAGCGGTCACACAATAGGGCTTTCGCACCAGGCAAAGTATAACGGTACCTGCACATTGCTTACTACTTATAATACAGGTAGCGGTTCCGGCGAAACGGGATGGGCACCGGTTATGGGAAACAGTTACTATGAAAATTTTTCAGGATGGTATAACGGTCCAACGCCGAGTGGTTGCACCGCAGACCAGGATGCGCTTTCAATCATTACTTCATTGAACGGTTTTACCTACAGAGCAGATGATCATAGTGATAATCCGGCGATCAATCCAACGGCTATTAATATTCTAAATAATGTTATTGCTGATAGCGGAATAATTACTACCAATACTGATAAAGATGCGTTTCATTTTAGTTTGCCAAAAACGGGCATATTTCATTTAGATGCCAAACCTTTTTCTGTAGGAGCTAATAACGAAGGCGCTGATCTTGATATAAAATTGGAATTGCTTAGTTCAGATTTACAAGTTCTCCAGGTATATGATCCCATTGATAAATTAAATGTTGCAATAGATACCACGTTGGCAGCCGGCGACTATTATTTAGTTGTTGAAGGTGCAGGCAATGTGAATACTACTGATTACGGAAGCCTTGGTTCTTATAATCTTTCGGGAACATTTCTACCATTATCAGTAACGCCAATAAAGCAAGTGTTGCTTTCAGGAAAAACTGACAAAGGAACTAACCTTTTAAACTGGAATATTGTAGCCGATGAATCGATAAAATTTTTGTCGCTGGAGAGTTCATCAAACGCAACAAATTTTACTACAATCTCTTTAGTAAACCAGGCGGCCCGCAACTTTACTTGTACGCCCCTTAGCAATGAGAATATTTATTACCGTCTTAAAGCAATTTCAATATCAGGCCAGGTAGTTTATTCAAATGTTATTTCATTAAAAGCAAATAATGCCGCAGAAAAAGCGTTTAAAGTATCTACAATAGTTCATGATGAAGTAACCATAAATGCAACACAAAATTTTGATTACAAATTAGCGGATATGAGTGGAAGAATTATCCAGATAGGTAAAGGAAAATCAGGAATAAATACGATCAATTTAAATACAAGCCCTAACGGAATTTATCTTATTCAAATTTTAAGTAACAATCAAAGACAAACAGAAAGAATTGTAAGACTGTAAGGTAGATTCATGTGTAAGTTAAGGGTCAGCGTTAGGGGCTGGCCCTTTTTTTTGTGCGTAGGCGTGAACAATTTTAAAAATGATAAATAGTTTACCGGTTCATAACAGTAAATTGTACCCGAAAAAAATTCTTAGTTAAATAATTATTATTGAAAACGTTTTTATTTTTAGTAGACAGAATTTTGGTAATTTTAAAAAACCTTAATTTATGCGCTGGAGAAAATTTAACGGTGATACGATCGATCTTCCCATAAAAGGAGCGGTAGAATTAGCCATCCAAAAAGAAACGAAAGCAGGTTACAAATTAAAAGTTTGCATTGGTACCGACAGCCAGGTTAAAGGTAGCGATACCGAGTTCGCCACCGTCATTGTATTTCTTCGCGAAGGCCGCGGAGGCTTTATGTTCATTCACAACGACAAAACAAAAGTTGTGTATAGCATCAAAGAAAGAATGTTGGTGGAAGTAGCTAAAAGCATTGAAATTGCTTACGAACTATGCGACCTTTTTACCTTGTATGATGTGGACATGGAAGTACATGCAGACATCAATACCAATCCTCATTTTAAGAGTAACGAAGCCTTGCGAGAAGCAATGGGTTACATACTTGGGATGGGTTTTGCTTTCAAGGCCAAGCCAGAAGCATTTGCCAGCAGTAGCTGCGCAAATAAAATGGTGAACTAAATAACCCGCTTGTTATTAAACCAATAAATTTGGTTGAGGAAGAGTACCCCCTTTACTTTTTTAAATGAAAGGATATTTTTTTAAAGAATTAATCTGCGGTATTATCATTATTCATTTCATTGATCAGGTCTAAAATTTTAGTTTTGCCGGTTTTTTTTATGGAGCTGCTAATAAAATGCTGAGGCAAAAACTGCTGGGTCTTTCTAAGTGCCTCTAAAAATAGTTTTACGTTTTTACTTACAATGGCTTGTTTCTCTTTATCTGCTTTAGTAAATACCAAGGTGAAAGGTACTTCCCATAAACCTAATTTTTTTATGAAATCGAGATCTAGTTTTTGAGGCGTATGCCTTGAATCAATTAAGACAAAAACATTGGTAAGATTTTCTCTTTTGCGAAGATAATTCTCGATCATTTGTTCCCATCTTCTTCTGCTGCCCTGGGATATTTTCGCAAAACCGTACCCGGGCAAATCTACCAGGAACCATTTCGTTTCATTGTATTCCCCGGGTTTGGAAACACTGCTGATTTCAAAGTGATTTATTAATTGAGTTTTACCGGGCGAGTTGGACGTTTTAGCAAGTTTTTCATTATTACAAAGCATATTTATCAGCGAAGATTTGCCCACGTTACTTCTTCCGATAAAGGCATATTCCGGCTTTTCCGGTGGAGGGCATTTTTCAAATGATGGGCTGCTGATGATGTATTCTGCTTTTTTTATATGCATATAGTTCGCAAGATACATTTATGTATCATCCGGGATATTATTTAGCTTAAAAAAGTAAATCCAAAATAAAAGTGAAAGAATCATTCCCGGAGTAAGTTGTAAATTCAAAAAACTATCTTTGGTGCGATGAACGCTTACAGTCACGACAACGTAGTTCCCTTTAAAGAATCGGGTGATAGCAAAAAAAAGCAGGTGGAAAACATGTTTGATAAAATTGCTTTCCGTTATGATTTTTTAAATAGGTTTTTAAGCGTAGGAATAGATACAATTTGGAGAAAAAAGGCAATTCGTGAATTGATCTCCCTGCAACCAAAAAATATTTTAGATGTAGCCACCGGCACTGGCGATTTTGCGCTCACAAGCTATAAAATATTAAAGCCTGAGCAAATAACCGGCATCGATATAAGTGAAAAGATGCTGGAGATTGGAAGAAAAAAAATTGAGAAAATAAGCCTTGAAAGTAAGATTAAGTTGTTAAAAGGGGATAGCGAGGCAATTTTTTTCGAGCTTGGCTCGTTTGATGCAGTTACAGTAGCCTTTGGCGTAAGAAATTTTGAGAATCTTGAAAAAGGGCTTTCAGAAATTTATCGGGTTTTGAGGCCCGGCGGAAAAGTCGTTATTCTTGAATTTTCAAAACCTTCGTTGCCCATAGTAAAAGATATCTATAATTTTTACATGCGGGTTGTTACCCCAGGAGTGGGAAAATTAGTTTCTAAAAATAATGAGGCTTATCAATATTTAAATGATTCCGTACAAAAGTTTCCGGAAAAAGATAATTTCATTCACATTTTAAATAAAGCAGGATATAGACATAGTTTTTACAAAACATTGAGTTTAGGAATATGCACCATTTATTGCGGAGAAAAATAGTTTTTCTGGTACTTTCATTCGTGTTTTGTTCAACTGCGTCCATGGCACAGTTGCGTGATGTTGTTAACCAGGAAGGGCATGATGATAAGCCGTATCATTTTGGAATCAATCTTGGCTACAATAAGTCACATTTTAATTTTACACTGCATCCAAGGTTTTTACAGTACGATTCCATCATGGATGTTGAAAGTGTAAACAGCACCGGTATAAACCTTGCGTGGCTGGTGAATCTTCGTATGGGAAATCATTTCGATCTTCGGCTTCATCCACTTGATTTAACTTTTTCTGAAGAAGATTTTTTATACGTACAAAAATATTTGCCAGATTTAACGGTTGAGAAAAAAGTGCAATCGATCACGCTAAGTTTCCCATTCCAGATTGCTTTTAGCAGCGATAGAATTAAAAATTTTAAAGTATATACATTGGCAGGAGGTAAATTTGATTATGACCTTGCGAGTAATGCAAAAGCAAGAAAGGCGGAAGATCTTATTAAGCTAAAGCCTTATAATTTAAGTGCTGAGGTAGGCATGGGCTTCCATATTTACTTCCCTTACTTTGTTTTATCTCCTGAAATAAAATTGAGTAGCGGCCTTTTAAATCTTCATAGCCGTGATCCAAATCTTTTATATTCTAATGTGATTGATAAGATTAATTCCAGGATGATGACCTTTTCACTAACGGTGGAATAAACGAAGATAATATGGTTTAGTAATCATATTCTCTTCTCGCAGCATTCCATCTTATACCGATATTAAAAACACTGACGTTGCTTAAACCAGTATACTTTCTATACAGTAAACTCCCTTCTATAAAAAGATTTTCTTTTAATTCATAAGATAAAAGCAGGGAAGCATTTAAGCATTTTACTTTATCGCCACCGCCTACAAAATATCCATAGTCGCTGGTGCGCGTTGTATAGAGTTCAAAAGGATTACCCCCAAAATTTATTCCAGCCGAATCAAGCCCTTGATAATAATAGATAGCCTTAGCATTTATATACCATTTTGGCGCAGGCTGGTATTTTATAATTCCTATGTACTCCTGAAAATTTGCGCCTAACGGATGCGCTAAAAACTGGTTATAATGGGTGTAATTAGCAATTGAATCGTTATGGGAATAAGTGAAAGGCCTTACACGATTACTTTCAAATTGCAGGTCAAGATTTTTGATTTGAAAGGCATCGACATATTTTACTCCAATTTGATAAGCATATTTATTTGCCCAGTATCCATTGCTCTTGGTAATTTCTTTTGCAAGAAATTCATCAAGCAAAAATTGACCGTAAAACTGGAACGCATGCGCAGCGTTGGCCTTGAAATCAAATCCGACGTGAGCCTTGTCAGGACTTCCAACATTGCCTTCAGCATATCTCAGGAAAATAATTGGGTTTAAATACTCAAAATCAAAATATTGAGTCCTTCCGAAAACGATACTTTCAAATAAACCCAGATTCAGCCATTTGGTAACGTTCATACTTAAGTGATGCATCGCCGCATATTTTCGCTCCAATAAATTATCGCCAGACTTCGAGAATTGTGGCATCAATTCCATAAAAAGATTTTGGTAATCGAATTTCCAAATTTTAGTGTTCAATTTCAGAAATAAATAACTGTTCGCATTATTACTTAAAAACATGCTCCTGTAGCCATTTCCAATGAAATTTTTGTCATAGCCAAACTGGACGTCAATAAATTTGGCCGCGTTAAAAGTGACATAACCCCTTGCATCAAAATAATCGAAGGCCGTTTTTTTAAAAGGTTTATAAAACCCCACACCAGGCACGGCATGATATTGAGCAACCCTGCTTTGAAAAAAAGAAGGGCCACGT
This sequence comes from Chitinophagales bacterium, assembly GCA_038245055.1. Lineage (GTDB taxonomy): Bacteria > Bacteroidota > Bacteroidia > Chitinophagales > Chitinophagaceae > Ginsengibacter. The sequence continues at coordinate 5,939 of JBBRSV010000160.1, forward strand.
TCCTGGTTATCACTTAGGGTTGTTGAAAAACCTATTTTGTTGGCGATTCTTCCCCGAACCGTAACACCTCTTGTATTTAAGAATAGGTTGGAGGAATTACCCGACTCTTTACCAAACTGGAAATTTATAACAGGATTAATGGCAAGAAAAATATCTTTATTATTTACTTCAAACAGGTTAGTTTTTGTTTTATAAAAAGTGTTCCATAACGATTTCTTACTATTAAAACTTTCTTTTGAGCCCGTCACCCATTCTGAGTTATTCATAAGAATACTGTGAATGTTATATTCGTCAATCTTGGAAAGGTTAAATGCTTCCCATTTTTTTTGATCTTCGGTAAAAAAAGTGTCCGATGCGGTAAACCTTGAACTATCGAGCAGTTCAATTTCTTTTACAATAGCCCACCTGCTATATGGTTTTAGTGTTGAAAAATTCAGATCGGTATTGTTGCCTTCCTTAATTTCAAACCTGTCAATAAATTGATATTCCTTTGATCCTTCAGGCAGGTAAGTTGTTTGAGCTTTTGCTATAATCGGGCAAATAAAAACCAGCAACGTAGTAATCCTTTTTATAATTTGCATCGGGTTTGGGCCTTTATTATTAAATTTCAAGATATGCAAAATTACCTTTTAAAAGATATAACAATGGTAAACGAAGGTAAAATCGAACAAAAAGATATTTACCTAAAAAATGGACGCATTGAACGCATCGGCAACGGCTTTAATGTAAAGGAAAGAGTGGCTGAAATTCACGCGGAAGGCAAGCACCTTTTTCCGGGTGTTATCGATGACCAGGTGCATTTTAGAGAGCCGGGCCTTACCCACAAAGCGACGATTTACTCTGAAAGCAAAGCTGCTGTGGCAGGTGGAACTACTTCGTTTATGGAGATGCCTAATACAATACCGAATGCGCTTACAGAAGCCTTATTGGAGGATAAATACGCTATAGCCGCCAGGAATTCGATGGCTAACTATTCATTTTATATGGGTGTTAGTAACTCAAATGCTGAAGAGGTTTTGAAAATGAATAAAAGAAAAAAAGACGTTTGTGGCGTAAAAATCTTTATGGGTTCAAGCACTGGCAATATGCTCGTGGATAATGAATCATCGCTCAATAAAATATTTGGTGAAAGCGAGCTTTTAATTGCAACCCATTGCGAGGATGAAAAAACTATTAAAGAAAATTATCAAAATTTAAAAAGTGTCAAGCCGCACCTTTCTCCATCTGACCATCCAATTATCCGCGATGAAAATGCCTGTTACAAATCTTCTTCTTTTGCAATTTCGCTGGCAAAAAAATACGATAGCCGCCTGCACATTTTACATATATCTACCCAAAAAGAATTGGAACTTTTTACAAAAGACATTCCCTTAAAAGAAAAAAAAATTACAGCGGAAGTTTGCGTACACCATCTTCATTACACCGCTGATGATTATGATAAACTTGGGTATTTAATTAAGTGCAACCCGGCAATAAAAAACGCATCGATAAAACCTTTGCTTTGGGAAGCGTTGCTTGATAATCGCCTCGATGTAATTGCCACTGACCACGCCCCGCACACGCTTGAAGAAAAGGAACGCCCATATGAGCACGCTCATTCGGGGCTTCCACTTGTGCAACATTCGTTATTATTAATGCTGGCTTATTTTAAAGAAGGAAAAATATCGCTGGAAAAAATAGCAGAGAAAATGAGCCATGCAGTGGCCGATTGTTTTAAGATTGAAGACAGGGGGTATATTAGAGAAGGTTATTTTGCAGATTTGGTTCTGTTAGATCTAAATTCTTCAACTTCAGTAACAAAAGAAAATATTCTTTACAAATGTGGTTGGAGCCCGATGGAAGGTTATAATTTTCCTGCCGCTGTTATTAAAACCTTTGTAAATGGTAATTGTATTTATTCTGGCCAGGATAAATATGGAAAACACCTGTTCGATGAATCTTTAAAAGGCCAGAGGCTTTCGTTCACGCGTTGATAAAGGTTTGGGCTTTATAAATTTTTAATGTAAATGGAAACAGACAAAACCACTTTAAACGATCTCTCGGTATTTCAACATGATGATGAGTTTTCTATATTCGATAAATTAAATTTTACACGCACAATAGGTGGCCGCGAAAAATTGCGGACGATATTTAGCAAGTCTGCCGAAGATATTAATGCAATAAAGAATGTTCAAAAAACATTGCAGATTTTTTTGGAAAAAAGAGATGAATGGCCGCTTTCTATAAGCAACGGTTCTGTGACGATGGTCTATAAATTTTATGAAAGTAACATCGATCAAATGCCCGCCAGGCCCACATCGTATACGGCTCAAATCTATAAAATTTTTCACGCTCCGGATTACTCACTTATAAAATACTCTGTTGGCCACTCCTTTGATTTTATTAAAGGCATAAATAAAATTATTGAGATTTTTTTGGTGCCGGATGCACCGGAAAATCTTAAAAGAATTTTGCAAAAGGCAGCAGTTTTGCTCGAAAAGCACCAACTGAATGTTATCGCAATAAAAAACAAAGCAAGCGAACTTTCCATGGCTGAAATGCTGGGGCTCGCACATTTTTTAAGAAATCATTTTAAGCAAAATTTTTTGGAAGTAATAGAAATATATTATCAGTTGGATGCGTGGTATGGAATGGCAATGGCGGTAAAGGAATTTGACCTGGTATTTCCTGAATTTATCGCAAATGGTAAACCGGAATTGAATATAAAAGGCCTCTACCATATTTTAATAAATGAGCCAGTAGCATACGACCTTGAGTTGGATGCGAAAAATAATTTCGTTTTCTTAACAGGAGCTAACATGGCCGGCAAAAGCACTTTTATAAAAGCCATTGGCGGCTCAATATTCCTGGCGCATTTGGGTATGGGCGTGCCAGCAAAATCAATGACGCTTTCTTTGTTTGATGGCCTGCTAAGCAACATTAATATTGTGGACAATGTGGTTAAAGGTGAAAGCTATTTTTATAATGAAGTGCAAAGAATAAAAAATACAATACTTAAAATAAATGATGGCCGAAAGTGGCTTATTCTTATCGATGAATTATTTAAAGGAACTAACGTACAG
>JBBRSV010000161.1:0-8727 GCA_038245055.1 Chitinophagales bacterium
AAATTAGAAAAGCGGTAACCCGCTGTGAGAGAGAAGTTATTGTTTACCTGGTTCATATTTTTAATGAGCAAATTCGTGTGTAGATTATTCCACCAGGCATGAAAATAGAAATAATAATAAGGGCCGTTAAAGCCTGCATTAATCCATGCCTGCATGTTAGTAATAGGTTGAAGCCTTTTGCCCGGTGTGTTTATTTCATTTAAAAGTCCGGCACCAATCATACAAGCCGGCGCAATAATCCATTTGCCTTTATCTATTACGAAATTATGTGTATATCCGAGTCGGGCAATAAAAGATACCCATTCCGGATCCTGGGATAATAGAACGTATGTTGCAGAGTCTTTAACTAACTCCCTTGAGGGCGTTTTCCAGTTGATCTTTTGCCATGATGGAGTAACCATCAAAAATACGGATCCTGCACTTTTAACTTGCTTTTGCGAAAAGCTTTTGGCCGCGCTAAAGGAAAATAATTTTGTATTGGTAAAGAAATAATAATCAAAACCCGCGCTGGTAAACTGAATGCCTTTAAAGAGATTAAAGCTGTCTTTTAATTTCTGAACGGGAACTAATAAGCCATTATAAGATTCGTAAAAAGGCCGGAAACGCATTTGTTTGCCGCCAAAATTTAGTCCTAATGAAGTGTATTGCAATTTTACGTGCCTGTCCAGTTGTGTACCGGGCATTGCCCAGGAATATCTTAATGAAAGCCATTTATAATTGAGGTTGGTGCTGATGTGGGCATTGCTGTTCGCAACTAGACTGTAATTATTTTTTCGCTGGCGCGGATTACTAAAGTTAAAACGAGTGCTGTAAATATCGGGGTATATTTCTATTACATTCGATCTTTCAAATGCCCTGATATAATTTGAATCAATAGCATGATTTTGCGCATCGCAATTGGATAGTGTGAATGAACCTATAAAAAGAAAGCCTGTCAATAAAACAATGCTAAACCTAATTTTCATGCCGGATTAAAATATCATCGAAACACAAATAAACTAAAAGAAGTTCAGCAGTATCGTTAAGAATACGGTAATACTAAATGGAATCCTTTAAATATATTTCATCATTACTTTCCATAAATAAATGTAAATAAACGGGGAGTTTAAAATTTATTTCAAAAAAAACTGCTTTTCAAAAGGAATTTATTATCCTTAACTTTTGCGGTAAAAATAAGGTTCGTGAACCACAAGCCTATGCAGACTTGGGACACGAACCGTTGTTTTTGGGGGTTACGAAATTTTATTATTAAGTTTTGCCATTGTAGTAAGGTCCACAATATTGTTGCAATGTAGTTTCTCAAATATCCTGGCCTTATGCGTGCCAATAGTAGATGTATGAAGATTTAATTTACGGGACATTTCAGAAACCGAATCTCCGAGAATCAACATTTGAACTATTTGAAATTCCCTGGGTGATAATTTATCAAATTGATGGTCATTTTTTTTATCGTCCAGCACATCCATTGCCAGTTTCTTTTTTAACCCCGGGCTTATATACCTTTTGCCCTGCAAACCACTTTCAACAGCGGTTCTAATATCGTCCAGCGAGGCGTCTTTGTTTAAATACCCAATTGCTCCCATTTTAATATATCTCTTGGCAAATAACTCTTCAGGGTTCATGCTAAACATCAAAATTTTAACGCCTGGTTTTACTGCGAGTATATTGTGAACGAGATTGTAGGAATCCGTGTTTGGTAAAGAAATATCCATAATGATCAGATCATATTCATTTCTTTTTATTATTTCAAAAGCTGCATCACCATCATTAGCCACATCAATTTTGCAGTTAGCCAAAAAATTTTGAATAACTATTTTCAAGCCACTTATTATTACAAGATGATCGTCAACCAATAAAATATTCGGCATAGGAAAAACTGTTTATACTTCAGTGAGTTTAGAAAAATGCCCGTCATTTTTTTTATAATTTTTTTTGCTCATCTTATCTTCTTTTTGAATCAGGGGCAATATCTTTGCTGCAAAAATTAATCAACCTTTAGTTAAAAACATTTGAGTTTTGAAGCCCTGATGTATTTAATGTAAAAGGGCCCTGATCCATAGAATCATAAAAATGGCTTTTTAAAGGATTAGATAATTTCCAAAAAAAATAGGTTGTTATTTTATAGTAATTTTAAGATTTAATACCAAACCTCTGATACAAAATTATCGTTATCAAATTCCTGTGGCAACTGCGAAAACACGCAGGAATTAAATTTTTTCTTTTAATTAATTTCACAATTTTTTAATGACAGAATCAGGAAATTACACAAAGTCATACATAACAAATGTACCCGCAGATTTAAAAAGTAAGGAGGCCTTATATTATCGAAAAACGATTCCCAGGTTTCCCGAAGAAGCTATTTACATTTATTCTTTTAAGGATAATGTGATGGTATATGCTGATGGTTGGGAAGATATTCTTGGTTATAAGGATGATGAAATTACCATGCTTACCATTGTAAGTATTACAAGCCCTGAGTACGCCCCTTTTTCAAATGAACTGAATGATAAAGCATTGAAGTTTATAAATAGCCGTACCGAAGATATTGATAAATATAGTTTTACAATTGAACTAAAAAAAATACATAAGAACGGAACCCAAGTACCGTTAATTTCAAAGGTGGGTGTTTTTAGTTCTGAAAATGGAGTGGTAACGGCAATTATCGGGAGGTCTCAAATTAACAGGAGCATTAACCTTGGCAGTATCATGAGATATGCCGCTTATGGCCCCGATAAGTCGGAATTTGAAGAAGAACTTAATAAACAATTATTTAACCATTACGCGATATCGCTTAAGGAAAAGGAAGCATTGTCCATGGCTGCACTTGGATATTCCTTTAAAGAAATTGCCAACCACTTCCAGGTAACACAATCAGCTATTGAAAAAAGAATAATCCCTATGTATAAAAGATTTGGGGTTAGAAGCCTTACACATTTAATCAGCTTCGCTTACGATAATCACATATTAAGATAGGTGATTGTTTTAAAATAATTGCTTCGTTATGGCAAGTGAACTGAAAGTATATTTTCCTTATCTACACCGATATTTTCCAACATTTCGTGCCATTTGCCATAAAGTTCTTTTCCCTTATCACTGCTGCCCAATACCCAAATTGTGTTCGTATTTTTAATTGCTTTCCTGTTTATTTCATTTTGAGCAGAATAAGTATCTATCAATTTTAAAAAGTGCTCGGGCGAAATAAGATCCTGCTTTATTGGATGCCCGGCATTAATATCATCAATCACCAATACCGAGGATGAGCGCCAATTCCACAAACCTGATGGCCTTTCGTCATTATCAAAAAACATGCTGAACAATTTCATAGCCGTTATATAATAGCAAGGTTTATGCTTGATGGATAACTCGGTGGCTATCCCTACACTTATCCTCGTTTTGCCGCTGTTTTTCGATCCAAAAATAAATAAGTGCATACCATCACTTTCGTTATTTAAGAAACGGTTTATATTATGAATAGCCTCCTGGCCAATTTGTTGTGCTTCCCATTGGCTTAACCGAAATTGAAAAGGGTACTGCGGAATTTGCAAATACATTTTGGTTGGATACCAATAGTAAACGGGATAAATTAAAAGGCCAGCTAAAATAAAAACAATTACTAAAGACGTAAATGAATAATTGCACAACAGGCTCGCAAAAAAAGCTCCGAACCAAAAAAATCCTATATCAGTTATTGTATCAAAGGCTACGTTTCCCCATGCCGGCTGAAAAATGTATTCCGGTGAGCGTTCTAAAAAGAAGTTTTTTTTTTAAGGGCTTGCTTAAAAGCAAAGGTCCCAAAAAATTAAAAGTTTCGAAAACAAACCAGGCAATTGATATAAAAACGGCTGCCCAAAACGAAGCTGTTTGGTCGTTATAATATCTTGCGAGAAAAAGAAAAAGCATAAAAGTTGGAATAAATCCGAGAGAAATATGTCCAAATTGATTGGCTAGCCACGTATAAGTTAATGTGACACCGCGGTAGGAATCTTTTCCAATTAAATCAGCTTTCAACTGATTGCGTATGTCCCTGCCTGTTATGGTCTTATTCATATGTAAATTTTTAATACAAAATTAGAAATTTGGTTGGTTTTACTGGTGAAGAACGACGGTTAGCATCGTCTTGTTATCTATTATTATGCAAGTTTCTAAATATTTAATTGTTTCCACCTGCGTTTTGTCGCAGGTTGAGCTTGAAACCACACCTTGCGGCGCGGATTTCACGATTTTTTAGCTGCGACCGAATTACTTTGCAAGATCCGGGCCATTGTGGAAATTCGAATTAGAGATTATAAAACTAGCTGTTCTGATTCAAAACAGGAAGCAAATATGTAAAACTTGTTTTCCTTTCTAATCTTCAAATTGAAACAAAATCAAAATTTTTTAAGGTTTACACTTTCTGAATTTATGAAATATTTAAATTTCCTAAGCGAAATGTTTAAATCTTGAAGATCAGGGAGGAATTTGGAAGATTTTAGAAGTGACTATTTTAAAACTGGCAACTTATTGCCCGCAAATTATCTGTAGCGTTTTACCATCCATTGTCCCCTTAAAAAACTTTGCTAATACACGGTCAAAAATCGGATCGTGCCCATGCACTGAAGAAAATAATGTCATGCACGATTGCAACTTTAAATCATCAGGGCTTCCCAAAATCTGATTTGCATTGTTACTTTCAAGTTCGAGTAGTGCATTGCAAATAGCTACAAGCCTTTTACTTAAAACAGGATCCTTTAAAAAATCTTCAGCTTCCGTTATATCGTCGATTGCGTAAAATTTTGATATTTCGCTGAAGCCTAAACCTTGTATCTGCGGAAAAATATACCACATCCAATGGCTTCGTTTTTTTCCATTCATAACTTCTGATAAAGCGTTATCGTAACTGCGAGCTTGCGCGTCAATAAATCTTTGTAAGCCGTCCTTCTTTTTCACTGTGAATTATATTTTCAAATTCATATCTAAAGATAAATATTTAAGAAAGAAAAAATTGTAGGAGTACAATAAAAATTTCAGGCTGAATTTGTAAGAAAAAAATTAAGGATCAAATTAAAATACGATCCTATTTGAAAGAAGACAAAAAATCAAATAAAATTACGTTTATGCCTGGATGTTATATTAATAGAAAATAGCTGAATTCGTTGAAAGTGTAAAAATTGAAATGGGTAAAATTTAAAAGGCTTCAACTATTAAAGGTTATTGATGCATTAATAATTCCTTCTCAAGATTTAAAAAAATGCCATCAAGCTTCACGGAAAATTTTGTGTAGAGTTTGTTCACTTGCTTTTGTTTTTTGGCGAATAAAGCGCCCGTAGTGCCGACGAACTTTTTACCGTGGGAAGATGGATCAGCAAGATTGTCAGAATACGTGCACTTAATTAGAAATTTGTTTTCGGGTACATAATAAAATGCTGCAACAAAGCCGGTATTGAGCGCAATTAAAAGAGCAGGTGTTGCCACGAGGCCAAGGCCTGTAACAATGTAACCTGCCGCTCGATCACCCTTTGTCGTGAGTTTTCCTTCTTTAAATTCTATGAAAAGATAGTCTTTGTCTTTAACCCTTTTCTTATGCAAATGCAGTTGATGTCCCGCTGCATTATATTTTTGTATTTCTGCATTAATAACGCTGTCCATGTCTTTTTGATAGGCATCATTAATTTTTTCTGAATACTCCCATTCGATACCTACGTCCGGTGTATTCCTAATGCTTTTTCCGGCGTCAGACTTTAAGGTGGAGCAAGAATAAAAAAATAATACGAAGGGTAAAAACAACAGGTATTTCATAAGGCAAGCAGCGTTTTAGGAGTTAATTTTTTCAAAACAGTTAAAACAAAAAATTTTTAAAATTATTGTGTGGCAGCGGCAAATAGTTAAATCAACCGCTGATGGTTTTTTGTTATTTCAAGCCGTGTGAGAAGACCCGCATAGTTGATTGTGTGTAGAAATTAATGATCTAAGCAAATATTTTAAATTGAAAAAAAATATGGTATTTAATTTAACCGCCAAGCGAATATATTTGAACTATAATTATCTACTTATGTTCAAATTTTCATTACAATTAGTTTTGTTGATTACTATATGCATAACATCATTTTCATTAAATGCACAAAAAGTAAACGAACCCGCTATAACTAATACGGAATGGATAAAGCCGTATGAACCTTTTCGAATTGCAGGCAACTTATATTATGTTGGAACCTACGACCTTGCTTGTTATCTTATAACAACCAGCAAGGGTAATATACTCATCAACACAGGAACCGCGTCTTCTGCATCGCAGATAAAAAGTAATATCGAGGACCTGGGTTTTAATTTTGGCGATACTAAAATATTATTAACTACCCAGGCTCATTACGATCATATGGGTGCTATGGCCGCAATAAAAGAAATGACAAAAGCGCAATTAATGGTCGATGAAAAAGAAGCCGGTGTTTTAGCAACGGGAGGAAATTCGGATTATGCTCTAGGCGGCCATGGCAGCAATTATCAGCCGGTAAATCCCGATCGGTTATTGCATGATAAGGACACAATCTCACTGGGTGATATGCAACTGGTACTGTTACATCATCCCGGTCATACAAAAGGTTCCTGCAGTTATTTATTTACGGTGAAGGATGATAAAAGATCATACAGAATGCTCATCGCAAATTTGCCAACTATTGTTACCGACAAGCCGTTTTCTTCCATTAAAACTTATCCGGAAGTTGCAAGCGATTATGCGTACACGTTAGCCGAAATGAAAAATATTTCTTTTGATATATGGCTTGCCTCACATGCGAACCAGTTTAACCTCCACGATAAGCACAAACCGGGGGATCCTTACAATCCTTCTGCGTTTATTGACCAAGCTGGATATAATACGGCATTAAGCAATTTGCAAAAGGAATATGATGAGAAAATTCAAAGAGATTTAAGTCATTGAACGAACTGTCATTAATCAATTTTTTACAAAGCGAACGACTTCACCATCACTTGCGACTAACAGGTACATGCCTTCATTCATGTTGGCGATATTTATTTGCATCCTGTCTTTCATAATAAAGTGCTGGTAACTTCTTCCCTGCATATCCTTAAGTTCTGCGGATCTGCCGACCGACTTTGTTTTAATCACAATATAATCATGCGCCAGAGATGGAATCACCTGTGTGCGATTGTTTGACAACATTGAAATTCGAACCGTTGGGCTGAAATCGAAATGGTTGCGTTCGGTCATGCGTAGACGATAATAACTATTACCTGGAAGTGGGTAAACATCGTGCATACGATAAAAAAAAGATGAAGTGGGGCTCACCGTTCCGATGACTTTAAAATGCATTCCATCGTCACTTCTTTCTACTTCATATTTATCTGCCAGGTCGGTAGCTGCTACTTTCCATTGGAGAATTACATCATTTTCATTCACCGAATATGCATTAAATTGACTTAAACCAACTGCAAGATTACTCGTCGTTCCTCCAATGCTTATTTCATTGCCAAAAAAACTCTCCACCTGGTCTACATCTTGCGAAGCAACACTGACATAATAATTCAGATTAGGACTAACGGGCATTTGTATTGTATCTGTTAACTGCGTGAAGGTATAAACACTGTCGAAGTCGTAACTGGTGGTTCTTACTCCGAGGCGGTAAGCAGGATATCCCGTTTGCGAACTGATAACCACCTTGAGTTTATTGTTGCCAATATTTGTAACGATATAACCTGGTGTAAGAGGAGCGATTGCTGCCATGGCCACGGCGTTGGCGTTAATTTGAGCGTTCCTTCTAAGAAATGAAAAGCTCACGAAAAACGAATCAATATTGCCGTCGCGAATGGCTTTCGTATCCACACCGCCGCTATCCAGGCTTTGATGTTCCCTGCCGGCACCAACACCATCACCCGGTTCATTAAACGAGCACATTCTTACAGCTATATCTCCCAAATTATAAAAAGGAACATGATCACCAGATCTTCCCTGGCGATCAATACTGGTCATGATATTTATAACAGACGGAACAGTTAATAGGGGCTGTAAATTTTCATGATACTCTAGCTTTACATAGCGGGCCCATGATTTAGAACTCGAATTATTGGTACCGCCGGAAAAGAGACGGACCGACGTAGAATCAACGCCATTGTTTATCGTACAGCCCACAGGGTTAGTAGGTAGAATACAATACAATGAACCTACAATATCATTATTAAAAACTGCCTTAACAGGAATGTTTGAATTGTGCAGGTAAGTAGCAAAAGCGCCCGATCCGTAAAGCCCCTGTTCTTCACCGGTAGTAATGATAAAAATAATTGTTTGGTGATAGCTAAACTTACTCATTACCCTCGCCAGTTCCATCACCAGCGATACGCCTGTAGCGTTGTCTTCCATTCCCTTTGCTGATGTTGCCGAGGCAGTACAAGAACTGGAAGCGCGGCTATCGGCATGCGCTAAAAAGATAAGTACGGAATGGTCAGTTAAACTGTTTCCGGGCAGCACAGCAAAAGTTTCTTTATGAGAAGGAGCTGAACATATATTTTGATTAAAAGTAAAATCAGAAACTACCAGCCGGTTGCTGTTAGCAGCGCTGAACTCCTGGAATTTTGAACCCACCCAATTGAAGGTTGCCGTAATTCCCCTGGTTGTAGAAGCTAGCTGGTTGCCTGTGCTGCGGTTAAAAAATGTGCCGAGGTTGGTCCAATAAGATTTTATCGAATCCTGGTTCATATCATCTTTAATGCCCTGGATAATATCGGCAGGTAGTTGCG
>JBBRSV010000162.1:0-8546 GCA_038245055.1 Chitinophagales bacterium
AAACAAACGACAAGTCTCACATCCACGTACCGTTATATTTATTGAATCTTTTTTTACACAACCATATTCATCCGTAAGCCGCACCCAATACAGCCCTGATGTATCAACCTGCTGCGTATCATCTGTACTTCCATTTTGCCACAGATAACTGGTAGCGTTCGGATTTCTTGCATTAAGAGTGATAGAAGCAGGCGAGCAAAGTAAAGTGTCATTGCCCAATGTAAAGTTGTTGAGTTGTGAAAAGTTTACGGGAAACGGCAAACTGTTTAAGCAAGTATTATAGAGCCGCCCAACGTTAACCACATAATTACCTGCTGCTTCCGGTTTATCGGGCACAGTATATGTTTCAGAGGTGGCGCCGGGTATTAGTACCTTGTCTTTGTACCATTGGTATGTGGCATTGAGATAAGGAGGCGCTTTTAATACATAATGGCCGTTACAGGCATTTCCCGCAATAGCCGTAATGGTTTTAAATGTAAAATCTGCTTTGGGTGCCAGGACAAATTTGTCCATGTAATAGTGGAGCTCATTATCCTGTGTGTAATTATAATAATTTGTACAATCCGCGCCCACTGCAATACTGTAAATATTTACAGTAGGCGTAAACTCTATAACGCCTTGTACCCATTCATTTTTTCCGCTTAATACAACACGGCCCAACATTATCCATCCGGGGAAATCAGTTAAACACCCGCTTGTAGTTGAAGAATTATCAATGGGATAATTCGGGCAATCTGTTCTTCCATAAATGGCAATTCCATAAGGGCTTACAGAGTTCCATGGCACATGGCCGCCACAACTTAAATTATTAAATTTACCAAAGCCAAAATAAAAACTAAAAGTATAGGCTTGCCCTGCATATAAAGGTTGTTGCAGGCAGGTGCCTATATAATTTTTACCACTATGAATTTCATCAGTCCCCGTCGTTTGAGATGGTGATTCACCAATTTCAATAAAACCTGAACTATCTGGTAAGGGCAAAGGTACTTTTACAAATGAGTGGCAAAATATGGTTGGATCAAAAATGCTGGCAGTTGTAGTAAGCCGGCAATTGTAATTATGACAAATAACACCATCATCTCTCCATACCGATTGCCATCCGGGTATTTCATATCTGTCAAGAGAAGACCCTATATCGCCTCCTTCATAACCACCCCCGTAATCGGTGATGCAGCCAGGGTATTCTTCAAAAGAATTATTAAGCAAAAGTGAGGTTGGAAAAGAATCTTTGCATGCGGGCAATTGCGAAAAAGCCGGGAAATAAAAACACGTAAGTAATAAAATTGTAAATTTTATTTTTAAAGATTGTAAGACCATTTTTAAATCACTTAAAGGTTTACAAGTGTTGAACCTGATTGTGAAAAGGTTCCATCACCACATATGTGAGTAACAGAAAACACAACACTATATGCATTAGGATTTACTTGATACAGGGATGCCGGGCTGTAAACGTTAAGCAATTGAAATCTTTTAGACCAACCCTGACCAGCACTGTCATAATTATAATAGCCAGCCACATTACAAGCATTACTTGTGCTCATCCAAGTAAAGGTAATTACGTTATAACTTTTTGATGCACTTAGACTACTGGGTGTGGTGCAAGTCCCACAAATTTCCTTTTCTTTTTTTGGGGTAGTCGCTTTTTTGGGCGTAGTCTTTATAATTGCAAATGATGTTAATACAATAATTAATATTGTGCTTAGCAAATAAAGGTAATTCTTCATAATAATTAATTTAATTTGATTTAATAATAAATATAATAAAATAGAGAAGGATTAAAGATGGCCTACTTACTAAAGATACAATAAAAAGCGTTTAATTTACCACAATTGTTATCCCCGTCACCAGCACGCTATTTTAATTTTCCCGGTGCAATATAAATGGGCTCAACATCTGTTAATGTAAGCGACTTCACCATATCCTTTACGGTGTTCTTATACTTTAAAAAATGGGTGGTTTTTATATGCGCCTGGTAAGCGCTGTCGCTAGCATAAATTTCAAAAACAGTTATGTGTGTTGGATGGTCTTTGTCATATACCGCATCTAATCTCAATACGCCAGGCTCAACAGCCAAAGCCGTTTTTACATGTTCCACTAATGCAGTTTTGTACGCATTAATATTGTTCGAATCAATAATAATACTGGCTATTCTTACTTTCCAATTATTTTGCTGTGCTGATGTATTTGCCGGCATCATAAAAAGTAGAATAATGAAAATTAATAGGGAGCCTTTAGAAATTCTTTTGCTAAGTTTTACAGCGATTGCTTTCATGATATTTTTTTGGATATTGTTGAGCAAATGATTGACTATATAGCCTGTGATGTAAAAATAACAGCATGCTAATTATATTTTTCATTTTGATTTTTAAATAACCTGGTGAAAAAATAATTACGCTTTTTGGTAGCTGTAATATTCTTCATCTGTCACGGGCTCCATCCAGTTTGGTGCACCAAGATCTGCATTTGGGCCAATTGCAATGTACGCGAACTCACCCTCCGGTGTGGCGCCATGCCAATGTATTACACCTGGCAAAATTTCTACCACATCGCCCAGTTTTAATAATTGAATGGGCTTGCCTTTTTCCTGGAAGTAACCTTCGCCATTAATGCAAACCAGTATTTGTCCACCTTTATGATTATGCCAGTTATTACGGCAACCAGCCTCAAATACTACATTGGCAACACTTGTATTTAAAGCTGGTTTTTCAATCAGCAATTTTACATAAGCGGTACCCGTAAAATATTCGGCTGGCGCTTTATTGCCCAGGGGAAAAATGCTGTCTTGATTTTTTGAGGTATCCATGATTTATTTTGTTTTTTATTGATGTTACAAATGAGGTTCCACACTAAGATCGAAGATATACCTAATTTATAGCGCAATTGAGTGCCTGAAGTTTAGCATTAATATTCCTCGTTGTTTTCACAGGATGATTGATAAGTAAATAGGTAACCGTGAAACGTTGTGTAAAGCATTCTTCAATCCTTTAAATCCACAATTCAAGTAACATGGATTATGTAAAGTTTACAAAACAGAAAGAGCGGGTCTATCAAAACAAGACTATCGACATCTGGGTTTCCAAAACATCAACATTGTCACCTTTATGTTTTTTTTGTAGAACTATTAAACCTTTACTCACAGAAGTGTCAATTATCTTTTCCATCACACTTACAAAGTAATTTTTCCGTTTTTTTAAAAATAGCAGCTGATTCATTGTACCATAACCGACCATAAGAATGAGAAAAACTATTACCCTTTTACTATCCGCAGTGTTTTTCATGATCCAGGCTGCCAAAGCCCAGGAAGACGCAAAGGCAGATACTTCTCAAAAGGCGCATTGGGAGGCGGCTCTAAATTATTTGAGTAATAGTGTGTATCTCGGCAGGCAGGACTCAACGAAGATTCCTTACCTGACACCTTCTCTCGATTATTACACAAAATCCGGTTTCTATTTTGGCGGCTCAATGTCCTACCTCGGTTACAAGGGCGTGAGTCGGATTGATTTTGTTTCCTTGCAAGCTGGTTACACCTTTATTGTTAGCAAATTTGAAGGAGACATCAGTGCAACGCGCGATTTTTATAACAAGCAAAGTGAAAACGTGAAAGCAGAGGCAAAAGGCGCCCTTAACACTACGTTTTCTTACGATTTCAAATTTATAAAACCAATTGTGCAGGCCGCGGTCACCTTTAGTACCAAAAATGACTACTATGCTGCGTTTGGGCTGGAGCATTCCTTTTTTACCGATAAAGACAACCTGGAAATTGCTCCATCTTTTATGGTGAACGCAAGTACCCAGAATACCTACAGCGCTTATTACAGCAAAAGAAAATACGCGGCAAAAAATAAAACGCAGCGCGGACCAGGAACACTCGTAACAGCTACTTTACTCAACGCAGCTGAATTCAAGATTATGGATTATGAATTTTCCATGCCGGTGAATTTTTCCAGCGGAAAATTCCTTTTCAATTTTACGCCAACTGCAGCCATCCCCGTAAATGCTAATGTGGTTACTACTACTACTACACCACCTTCCGGCATTTCTGTAACGAGAACCAGCACGGAGAAGTTGTCCGGTTTATTTTTCTGGTCGGCAGGGTTTAATTATACTTTTTAAAACCCACAACTTATTATGGCGACCAGGCGCGCCAATTAGTAAAACTGAGGTGAAGAATGGTTTTTAAATGACACAATAACGTCATAAATAATAATAACATTAAACTTATAAGCACTAATTGCATCTGATAATACAAACAATCATTCATCTTAAAACAACAAAAAAAATGAAAAAAGTAATCTTGACATTATTCGTCGGCCTTTTAACCGCCGGTGCTTTTGCACAAACTACCACTCCTGCAACAGACAAGCAGAAAGATATGAAAGAACTTAAAACGGATGTAAGAGACGTCCGTCATGATAAAAGAGAGAGAGCTGCTGATAAAAAAAATGGCAATGTAGCTGGAGCAAAGGCCGAAACCAAAGACATCAAATCTGACAAAATGGACATGAAAGGCGATGTGAAAGACCTGAGGAAAGATGGAGTAAAGCATCCTGTGAAAAGGGCAGACAGGCAAATTCACCATGCTAATATGCGCCACCGTGCTCATTAAGAAAAAGAAAGCGAAGCAGCTATTTATTCAGCTTACTAACTTTAAACAATAATCGAAAAGCAAGGCCGCCTTATGGCGGCCTCTTTCGTTTTAGCTTATATGCGCAAAACATATGTCCCGCATCGGGCTTACATAATTTACTTACTTCAACAATTCAACGCTTTCGTAATTATTATTGAATTTTTTTTGCCTTTCATGTGCGGGATGAAAGGCCTGTATTGGAGTACACTTCTTAAGCCTCGCCGGCAACATTTGCAGGTACTTGTGCCATTGTAAGCCTGCGTATCTTTGTTGCCATAAAAATCAAAGCATAAAGGCAGTGCCATTCAACTTTCTTATTTTTATTGTATGATTATTCTTCATGCGGTACAAAAGCTTTTAAATACGTCCGGGCTAAAACCGGCCATGTATATATCTGCGCCATCGGAAAACCAGCACCTGCATGCCTGGTATGCAAAGCTGTTGTCAACGGGCTTTGCGGGCAAGTTGCTCGTAATGTATGTACACGAGCCTTCACTGCTGCTGCTGGTGCTAACCCGCGGAAAAAGTATCAATACTACCTTGCCCTCGTTCTTTAACCGCCTTCCTCATTTATTACAACGAAATAATTTTAAGCAGGAGTTTATTGATCGTGAAATGGAATTGGTGAACGAAGGATATGTGATCAGCAGAACCAACAGCCGCTCTATGTTCGGCAGCATGAATGCAATCACTGCAAATATTGAAATGAGTTGTCGTGTGTCTCCTTTATACGATTTGATAAACCTGGATAAAATTGAAGATAACTATTTGGATTGGCTCACCTTCGATGCCGAATCCGGCCATTATTTAAGCACAAAAGATTACTGGGTTGAAAAAGGTATAGTGGGTTTATAACTTAGTTCCTTCAAAAATTGAATGCCTTTAAAATTATTACACAATTTTTTTTAGATGCAAACGGGCGCTCGCAGCCCGAAGACTTTTGGGCTGTCTTAATTGATCAATAAAGAAATATCGATCAGGAAACGAACCGATGTTGAGGGAAGCTGGCGGGTGCCGCAATTGCGTAGCTTAGTGAAGTATTTATTTTTTCTGTAGACTCTTTCTCTCAATTTTTATAAAGTTGTGATCATAAAAAAAACGGATGCACAATGCATCCGTTTTCTTTTTCTTTTATTTAGAAGGTTGGTTGATCAGTGACGTAATTGCCTGGATTGGTAGCGTGAGAATTTGTTATCCTGGTTAATGTGCTGACTGATTTTTTTTGTTCAATTCTCAAAGGCTTCATTGCCAGGGAATTAATGCCGTGTCGTTTTCAACAGACACGGCCAAAGAAGATTTTATGAGTTTGAGGTTCTACTTGTAAGAAAACCAATCAGCGAGTACACAGCGCCAATGATAAGAAGGCTGAAAACGAAGTTTATCAATGCGTCACTTACAGAATGAGAATGGCGGTTGATAGTTATAAAAGCATATACAGAATAGGCAATAGCGGAACAAAATATTATCCAGCCAACCAATTTTGCAGGTACATAAAATATCCCAACTCTTCTAAACCATGGTAAATTCATTGTTACGTTTTACTATAGATAAACAAATAAAATAATTAACGATACAAGTATTATTAATGCGTTTAGCCAAACAGCCTTTAGAAAAGTTATTGTTTTAGGACTACCCGAAAAAAAATAAACTTTCCTTATGCTGATGAAATTTATTATAATAAAAATGATAGGTACAAAAACAAAAAAGAAAATAGACGTATGTTTCATTTGATGTGCCATCTCGTGCAGGTTTGAAAACAAAGTTGTTGAAGGCATAAAAAAGCTTTTCATTAAAAGCATAGCAAGAATATACAGTGGGATACTTAACCACCATAAACTTAAAACTGATTTGTCTTTTGCTTTTATAATAGCGTTTGCCAACATTTTCTGATGCTTTAATTGAGAAACTTCAGGCTTGGACATTTGCAGCAATTTCTCTTCAAAATTTTTCTGTTCCATAATCAATAATGCTAAAGTTTACATTTGGTTGCACTTATCTCGAAGTTTTTCCAGCCCTCTTGATAAAAGAGATTTTAATGTGCCTTCGTTCATATCAAGTATTTCTGCAATTTCTTTATTACTCTTTTCCTCAAAATACCGCAATGCAATTACTTCCTGGTATCTCTGGGGCAATAATTTCATTGCTTGCAAAACAGAAAGAAATTGACCGTGCTTTTGAAGTTCAATTTCTAAATCTTGCTTGTCCTCCTGCAAATAATTACTGAACATTTCCTTAATATCAAAATCAACTTTACTAAAAATGGAATTGTGTTTTTGGCTATGCCTGAAGAACTGGTTGATTTCATTAGTTGCAATTCTGTAAAGCCACACTTTTATAGAAATGCCATTGTAAGAAAACGTATTGATATGAGAGAATGCCTTAAAAAAAGTATCGGCTGCTATATCAGCAGTATCGTCAAAATTTGCGGTTCTCCGGAATATGTAGCCAAAGATGGGCTTATAGTATAATTTAAAAATCTCCGAAAATTCCGCATTATTCTCTTTGATTTTTTTTAATAATTCTCTTTCTGTCACAATAATATTTACACTTTATTCAATAATGTAAAAGTGAGTAATTGGTTGCACTTTTCGGGAGTAAATTTGGATATTTAGGGTGTCAACAAACATGACGTACACCGCTTGTATTGATGTTATTAGCTGTAAGCTATCAAAAAAAATTGTAATGGAAAATCAATCATTCTGCGTTATCCTGGTTAAAGTGCTGACTGATTTCTTTTATTCGATTCTCAAAGGTTTCATTGTTGGGGAATTACGTCCGTGTCGTTCTCAACAGACACGGCCAAGGGAGAACTTCATTGTTGGGGGAATTATGTCCGTGTTGTTTTAAACAAACACGGCCAAGGAAGAAAATTTCTTTTATTCAATTCTCAAAGGCTTCATTGCTGGGGGAATTATGTCGTGCCGTTTTCAACAGACACGGCCAAGGGAAGAATGTTTTTTATTGTCTCCGACATCAATCAATTTGTCAAAAAAAGAGTGCTGCGAATTTTCTGCCAAATGCCTGCCACCATGGAGTTGTATTGAAGAGCCAGAAGATATGCACTGATCCTAATATGGCAAGAGTGATCAAATACGGTTTTAATACTTTGCCTTTTATTTTATCATAGATAATTAATGCTATAACAATTGTTTCAACTATTAACATAGAATATTTTACACATTCGGAAAAAGGCATGTCAGCATAATTTATAAATATCCTGATGATACCTGTCGCCAGGGGCAACAGTGAAGTGGCGATCATATACCGCATGTGAAAGGCTATTTTCTTTTTATTGATGATAGCAAGTATATAAAATACAGCAATAGCAATAATATTTGCGAAATCTAAAGCAAGCGCCCCGGTTAAACTATCTATTTCTTCAGGATATGTTTTAATGTTTCGGATATAACCACCCCTCACAGTTAAATAAAGAGAAATAAGAATTAAAGGCATCAATACATAAGATGCTTTTCCCAATAATCTATGCCATTTATATTTTCCATAGCGAATCAGCATTGGCTGAATAATGAGCATTGCGAACCAACAAAGCATTGTTATCCCATGAAAGTTCTGAATAGTAGTAATTCCATTGAAGGTGGGGAACAAACTAAAATAAGTTCTAAAAAATCCCAACACTATAAATGATAACATTATAATGAAAAATATGCTTAAATTTTTGTACGCTGATTCCATCATGAAAAATTTTTACTGATGCTTTTATGTCCAAAAACTCACTAGATAAATAGAGAATGCAAAGAGACCTAAGGTCTACTGCTAAAATATCTGCTAACTCGAATATTTATGTTATTAGCTGTAAGCTATAAAAAAAAATTGTATTGGATGCAATGCCTGAATTGGTAGCGTGAGAATTTGTTATCCTGGTTAATGTGCTGACTGATTTCTTTTATTCAATTCTCAA
>JBBRSV010000163.1:0-8277 GCA_038245055.1 Chitinophagales bacterium
GCAACAGCAACCCCTGCTGCCCCACCCTGCCGAACTTGAATTTTCAACACCCGATATCCAACCAGCTTCCCTGTATGAACCTGAGCCAAAGAGCAGGCTGCAAAACCTCAAACTACCAACAGTTACTTTCAGAATAAAAATGATAGCTATGCTATTTTATATTTTCCAGCTTCCACACAATTTCTTTTCCATATCTACTTTAATAATTTCAACAATCGTTTGCATTAGTTCTTTCGGCTGTAGTTCGGCTAATAGCTTTTTTAAAAGGGCTGTTGTTCGTTATAACTTACAGGTATAAAGCCGCAGCAGTAGCTGCTGGTTGGAATTTATCTTTTTTTCAACAAAAGTAATGTTGAATGGATTTTCAGGCTTCACGTTAAGCAGAAAGCATTCCCCGAGCCCTGCTTGAAAATTTTCATTACTCGTTCACGTCCATTTTTCATACTTTACGCATCAGCCCTCGCATAGCCAACTGTCTGCCGGTACAACTGTGGCGAAACTTCGGCATTAACCTTAAAGAAACGGCTGAAATAATATTCATCCTCATACCCCAGTTCCCAGGCAATTTCTTTAACAGTTTTATTCGTCAGGTAGAGTTCTCGTTTAGCTTCAATGATTATTCTTTCATTGATAAGATGAGACAGCGTTTTATTAAAATACGATTTTGTGATTTTTGCCAATGCTTTTGGAGTGATGTACAACAGTTCTGCATAGTCAGCCGGGGAGTGTTTGGTCTTGAAATTTTCCTCAATTGCATCCTTCAGTTTTTGCAAAATAAAGGGCTCCTTGCTGGCAGTATCGTTTTCCGGAACCGATGGCTGCTGCTCAGCTTTCAGCCTTGCAGCAGAAATTAAAAATATCTTAAGGTAAGAAACCAGCAATTCATACTGCGCCAATGCAGGATTTTGCATTTGTATTTTGATTTGTTCACATAGCATGTCGAAAGTAGCGGCCGAGGTTTTATCTACGTTAACAAAAGGCGGTTGATAAATATTGTTATACAAGATACCGTTACAGGAAATCTCCTTATGGTGTTTATATATACAAAAGAATTCGGAATGGAAATAAATAGCTAAGCCTTTTATTGGCTGATCAGTGGTAAACATGAAGGGCTGATAGGGCGCAAAGGCAAAAAGTGTATTGGCATCAAAATCATATTCCGAAAAATCTGCTTTTACTTTGCCACTGCCCTCTTTCACAAAAATGAGCGAATAGTAATTCTGACGCTGCAGGTGGTCAAAAAATCCATTGTCATCAAAATAGAACAGCTTAAAAGCAAGGTTTCCATTTTGAGGATTTACTAAAGAAAAGGTTGATTGATTGAGCATTAATTAATTTTGATATTTCTTAAAAATGGTTGTTGCTATATGACCTCCGAAGCCGAAGGTGTTGCTCATGGCGATGGTGATTTCCTTTGCCTGCGCTGTTCCTAAAGTTAAGTTGAATTTATCTTTATAAATGCCCGCTACGTCAGTTGTATTAATCGTTGGCGGAACAATATTTTCTCTGATGGCCTTTATACAGATGATTGCTTCCAGGGCACCTGCTGCACCAAGCAAATGTCCGGTCATGGATTTAGTGCCACTGATGTTCAGATCTTTCCGTTCACCAAAAACCCTTGCAATTGCTTTCAATTCGCTTTCATCACCCAGCGCTGTGGAGGTAGCGTGGGCATTTACGTAATCTATTTGCGATGGTTGTATTTCCGCATCCTCCAACGCATCCATCATCCCTAAGTATGCTCCTTCCCCTTCGGGATGGGTGCCCGTTAAATGGTAGGCGTCTGCCGCCATACCCGTTCCGGTTATTTCCGCTAAAATTGAAGCACCCCGATCTAATGCGCTGTCCAAACTTTCAACAACCAACGCACCAGCGCCTTCGCCCATTACAAAACCATCCCTATGTATATCAAATGGTCTGCTGGCAGCCTGCGGATTTTCATTGCTGGTTGATAAGGCTTTTGAAGCATTAAATCCACCGATAGAACTTTCGTTAATAGGAGCTTCTGAGCCGCCGGTAATGATCATATCCGCTCTTCCCAACCTGATATAATTACAGGCATCAATAATGGCGTGGTTGGATGAAGCACATGCCGAAATCGTTGAGAAATTGAGTCCCCGCAACCCATGCCGGATTGAAATAACCCCTGATGGAATATCAGCAATCATTTTCGGAATAAAATAAGGATTAAATCTTGGCTGACCGTTGCCCTTTGCAAATTCAATCAATTGGTCCTGGAACGTTTGTATGCCGCCATTGCCCGAACCCCAAATGACTCCGATTTTATTTTTATTTAATTTATCAAAATCTATGTCAGCATTCTTTATAGCTTCATCGGCAGCAGCTATTGCATACTGGGTAAACAAATCATATTTCCTAGCTTCGTTCTTTTCAAAATAGTTTGCAGCATTAAAGCCCTTAACCTCTGCAGCAAACTTTGTTTTGAAGTTGCTGGTATCAAATTTCGTGATGAGATCTACACCGCTTTTGCCGGCAACAATATTTTTCCAGCATTCGTCTACTGTATTTCCCAATGGGGTAATGGCACCCATACCGGTCACCACTACACGTTTCAATTCTTTTATCATTTAATTTGTTCCTTTAATTTAAATTTTAACGCTTTTACTTCAGCCTCCAGTTTTAAAACGTATGCCCGTTGCGGGGCAAATGCCAGCTCAATTTCTTCTGCCGTGTAACGGGGCGTGATATGCTGGGGACAATTCCAATCGTAGGCTTCAATATCAAATACCATCATACGTTCGGGGCGGAATTTGTATTCCGTTAAATCCAATAAACTGTACAAAGAAGGATCATCTTTTAATTCTACAATAGATGCCTTTGCAAAAATTTTCAATCTTGCCCTGGCAGGATAATCAACCATTATCAACGCCACCCTGTTGTTGGTTGCCAAATTACCAACGGTAATGTATTGCATGTTTCCTTTAAAATCTATAAACCCGATCCGCCTGGAATCCAATACCTTTAAAAACCCTTTTGGCCCGCCCCGGTGTTGAATATACGGGTACCCACTTTCCCCAATACTGGCCATATAAAAACTATCCCGCTGTGCTATAAAATCAATTTCATTTTCAGTTAACCCATCAACGTAATTATCCCGTTCCATCCTTGCATAGCTTGCCCTGCTACCCAGTTTTTCCTGCATTGCTTTTACCGCTGCAGAAAATGCGACTGCTCCAAAATTTTTTGCCATAACGTTTTTCTTAATTCCATAAAAGAGACTGGCTTAGTTGAATCTGTTTTCGATTGTACAGTAACATGCCGGCATCTCTCAATTCGTTTAACAAGGTGCTTACCGTTTGTCTTGAGGCTGCTATTGAATTGGCAATATCAGCGTGGGTAAGGTAATTATTTAGTACTATCCTGTCGCCCATTTTATTGCCATCTGTTTGTGCCCAGTTTTTAAAAAAGTGAATAAGCCGGGATTTAGTATCACAAAAAGCCAGCTCGGAATGACGTTGTTCCAGTCGCCCTAATTTACCTGTTACCATTTTAGAAAATGCCGTCAGCATGGCCAGGTTGCTTTGCAGTAAATATTGAAAATCAGCAATGTTGAATACTGCAATCAGAACATTTGCGGTGAGTGCCTGTGCATATACATCTGGATCCGAATTCATTTCCATGCTGAGGTTTCCAAAAACATCCGGGGCAGTAATGATGTCCTTTATCAGTTCTGCGTCATCATTGCCAAACTGCGCAATTTTTATTTTACCATTCACAAGTACGTATACTTTACTGAATTCCCCATACCCGAATTGTATGATCTCACCACGATAAACAGTTCTTAACCTCATGAGTGATTCTACCGCTGTTATTTTATGTTCAGCCAGGTTTGCAAATAGTGGATGACTTCGAAGTTTTATGTAATCATTTTCTGTTGTCATATAAAGATGTTTGAGTATTTTTTAAAAGAAAATCTCCTGGTAAAATTATAATCATCCAGCCTTGCTGTCCTTATCCTGATCCGGGCTGCCGGTTTTTTCTTCCTGGCTCAAAACTCTATCCCACAGCGTATCCCCACATTCATCATAAATAACAACTTCTTCTTTAATTGTACTATCAGCTATGGAAACTGGTTCAGGCATTACAGGCGATAACGCTCTCCCCTCATCCTGCCTTTTTAAATTGTTCAACATAAAATATTTTTTTACAGTTATAATTTTCTGTCAGATTCTTTAATCGCCAAATCATTGATGCTGGCATAACGCTTTCTCATTAAACCATTTTCATCAAACTCCCAGTTCTCGTTGCCATAAGCCCTGAACCATTGCCCTTCCACATTCTGATATTCATACTCAAACCTCACGGCCATGCGGTTCTCCCTAAAACCCCACAATTCTTTTTTAAGTTTGTAATTCAATTCCTTTTCCCACTTACCTTTTAAAAATTCTTTCACAGCTTCCCGTCCATTAATGAAGTCTGTTCGGTTGCGCCACTCGGTATCAACAGTATAAGCCAGGCAAATCCTTTCAAGATCTTTGCTATTCCAGGCATCTTCAGCTAATTGAACTTTTTGTAAAGCGGTTTCTAGAGTAAAGGGTGGCAATGGTAGTTTTTGTTCCATGATTTTATTTTTTATGATAAACAATCTGTAGTTAATAAATTAGCCCGGAATAATAATTTTGAAATTTCTGCTTCCAGGGACTGTTGTTTGTCTTTCGCATACCAAAGGTGAAGGCCGGTTGCATAATCAGCCGCTGTTGGTGGATATGACTTTAATTCCTTCACTAAATTCTGTGCAATTGTTGGCCGCGGGCCCCATATGGCTGTAACATTAAAATACTGATCCAACTGCAGCAATTTTGGAATAGAGCGGGTTCCATCTGTGAGGCAGGCATCCATCAATTCCGGGTTTTGATCGCGGTATACCAACTTCATTTCAATCTTTCCCCCGCTTAATTCTGATAAGGCATTAAACACCGGTAATATTTGCGAAGCATCACCGCACCAATGCTCAGTTAAAACCAGCCAATACATTTTCTCCTTGAGCGCTTTAAGCTTTTCAACAATCGCTGAGCCGGGATTATAAGTTTTTTCTACCCTTACCATCCTGTGCTGATTAAGGCTGATGAATGCCCTGATTTTCAGGTCGGTGTTTAAAGCCAGGTCTTCAGCCATTTGCTGCTTGTATTGGTTGTAACCAACACCCTTTTCAAGATAAGCGGCGTAAGCAGACTTTTTGGGGAGTATATTTGCTGTTGTTGTCATTGTTTTTCTTTTACCATACAAAGCTGCAACTATAATCTGCTTTTATAAATGGAGAATGAACGCAAAGGGATGGACAATTTTCGTTGGACCTATTTCAATTTTTTTTTGCAATGTTTCGCCAATGAGCAGTCCTGAAGTATGAATTTTATGCACGTGCATACGAAACCATTTCACGGTATTTTTGCGGTGATACCTGGGTATTGACTTTAAAAAAGCGGCTGAAATAATATTCATCTTCATACCCGAGTTCGTAAGCAATTTCCTTTATTGCCTTATTGGTAAGGTATAGTTCCCTTTTTGCTTCTGTTATGATGCGATCATTAATAATGCTGGAAATTGATTTATTGTAATAAGCCTTTGAAACCTTACCCAAAGTTTTGGCGGTTACATAAAGCATGGCGGCATAATCGCTGGGTGAATGCTTGGCTTTAAAATTTTCTTCAATGGCATTGATAAGCTTTTGCAGGATATAAGGTTCTTTAACAGCCGCAGCCTTTTCCGTTTCAAGCTGTTGCTGTTCCATTTTTAACCGGAGCGTATTAATCAGCAATATCCTTAAATATGCGCCGAGCAGATCGTGCTGAGCCAGTGAAGTGTCTTGTATTTCTTCGGCTATCTTTTCACACAACATGTCGAATGCCGTTATTGAACTGCTGTTGATCTGCACAAAAGGCGGCTGCGTAATATTATTGTACAATACTGTTTTAAAGGCTTTTTCTTTTTCGGGTTGATCTGCGAAAAGAAATCCGGCGTGAAAATTTATAACTATTCCTTTGATCGGTTTTTCGGAAGAAATAAGGTATGGCTGAAACGGCGCAAAACTTAACAACGAATTTTCCCGGAAATCAAATTCAGAAAATCCGGTTTTCACCTTTCCTTGTCCTTCTTTTACCCATATAAGTGAGAAATACTTATTGCGTTGTAACTGCCCCAGGAAACAGTTTTCATCAAACTTAAAAAGATTGAATACAAGGCTTCCGTTTGTATTGTCTACCAGTGAATAATTTAACCTGTTGTGCATGATTGTATTATTTAAACAAATGGATAATCCGATTATTTGACAGCGCTTTCCAACTTCGAAATAAATGACTCTCTTGATATCAGGCCAACTACACAATCGATGACAACCCCATTGCGATAAAAAAAGATTGTAGGCAAATCATTGACAGCAAATTTCTCTTTTAACAAAGGAGCTTCATCAATATCAATCCTGTAAAATGAAGCAACCGTTTTAAACATCTCGTGCATCTCCTCGTAAACGGGTCCCATTATCTGGCAGGGGCCACTCCATGCTGCACAAAACCGTACGATGTGGAAACCGCTGCTGTTTATAATTTTTCTGTCGAAAGCACCGGATTCTTTTATCTTGACGATGCTATTTTTTTTGTTTGGCATAATTTATATAGCCAAATGAGGTGCCAATTAATTTACCGGCTGTCAAAATTTGATACAACTCAATACAGTAAACACTTTCAGCTTTTTAAGGAATGAGTATCCCCTACACATTAGCCATTTTATTTTCCTGATATATCAGGAAATTCATTATATTTCATGAAAATTTCAGCGACTTATTTGAATGCCGTTGCTGTTTTTATTTTTCTTACTACGCTATATCGATTTCAGTGAAAATATATTTTGGGAATATTGTCGGGACTTAAATTGTATTTCTTTTCTGGCTTATATAACTTTTTGTCCGGATGTAGTGATGGACTCATAATTATCGCAGCGTATAAAAATTTTACAAATGGCAAAAAAAACTGTATTGGATTTTAACACGAATCCAAGCCTTATAAAATTCGCTTTTGAAAACCTTCAGGAGGCAGTCTTCTGGGCAAATGCCAAAAGGGATATTTTCTATGTGAACGATACTTTATGTAAAATGTCGGGTTATACTAAAAAGGAGTTGATGTCAATGAACCTGCGTGATATGCTGCCACCGGATGTTGCAGCTTACGACAATGCGCTTAATTGCTTAACCATCACTTACGAAGTAAAGTATAAACACAAGACAGGCTATTTATATGATGTTGAAGAGAGCGTTAATTATATGGAATACGAAGGCCAGAAGATAACCTGCACTTTTGTAAGAGACATAGCGCAGCGAAAACTCGCTGAAGAAAAGTTAAACCTTGCCAATAGCAAATTAGAGATATTGTTGAAGGAAAGTGAAGAGCGTTTCCGTGATTTGTTTGAAGAGGCACCGATTGCCTACATTCAAGAACAGCTTGATTCCCGTTTTATTAAAATTAACCGTGCTGCAATGAGAATTCTTGGAGTGAGGGCAGATGAAGTTACTGATACCTTTGGCAAAACACTGATAGCCGATCCCGCTGAAGCCCAGCGGCGCATTAAAGAAATTCATGAATCAGTGGGAAGTAGCACAGACACGGATGGCGTCATCTTCGAACTTCGCAGGAAAGACAATGGTAAGCCTATTTGGATTCAATGGTGGTCTACACCAGATGCTGGCGGACAGTTTACACGTACCATGTTTATAGACATTACGAAGCGCATACTATTGGAACAAGAACGGGCAAAATTACAGGCACAGAATATTTATCTTCAGGACGAAATAAAACTAACCCACAATTTTGAAGAAATTATAAGCAAGAGTAAAAAATTTCATAAAGTATTGCAACAAATAGAACAGGTAGCTTCTACAGATGCCACTGTGTTGATTTTAGGCGAAAGCGGAACAGGAAAGGAGCTACTGGCAAGGGCTGTACACAATATCAGTAAAAGAAATAAACGTCCGCTGATAAAAATAAACTGCGCCAATTTACCAGCCAATTTAATTGAAAGCGAATTGTTTGGCCATGAACGGGGGGCCTTCACCGGCGCCATGGACCGAAAGATCGGTCGATTTGAACTGGCCGATGGTGGAACTGTTTTTTTGGATGAGATAGGCGAATTACCCGTGGAATTACAGGCAAAATTATTAAGGGTATTACAGGAAGGTGAATTTGAACGGCTTGGAAATCCCAAAACAATGAAGGTAAATGTCAGGGTAATTGCAGCTACTAACCGTAACCTGGAAGAAGCGATTGCAAA